>NZ_JBPFDQ010000001.1:0-169937 GCF_059415045.1 Ferdinandcohnia sp. SAFN-114
GTCACAATACTTATCTCAAGTATTGCCATTTTGGAGGTGTTTTATATTGTCTCACTATTTTAGGTTAGTCCACCCATGTATCTATTTTTGTAGAATTCTTTTATTTAGGATTAATTGCTCCCTACCTTGTATCAGCAAAAGCCTATAAAAAAGGAACCTGGATTGCATTTTCTATTGTGATTATTGAGATTACTATTTCATTTATCATCTATTTACTTGTTTTCGATTATGAGGGATTAAAAATGATTGATTATCCTTATCAAGAATTAATACGCTTAATTAGGGTAGGATTTTTAACAAATATTGAAACTTTTTTCTTTCCATTTTGGATAATTGCCTCATTTATTCGTTTTACAGTCTATTTATATTTAATTGCCATATTTATCGGTGGTATATGTAATATTAAAAATTTTGAATATCTAACACCCATTATAGCAACAATCGTTGTTATTTTCGGGATTGCACCAGAGGCGCCTACCTTCACAATCTTTAAGATAAGAGAAAATCTGATTAACATTCTGAGCCCTATGTTTCTTTTGCTTCCTTGTGTCATGTGGATAGTTGCAAAACTTAGAGGGGATTTGAAACATGAAAAAACAAGCCAAAAAAATTAGGCCATTCTTAATACTATTTACTTTATTGATGTTAGTCGGCTGCTGGGATATGGAGGAGATTGATCAAAGAGCTTATGTCCTTGGAATTGGTCTTGATAAAACAGATGTAAAAGGATTTATAAAAATCACTTATCTAATATCTAATCCAGAAGCTGGTTCAACGCAAGAAGGTGGAGGCTCAAGTGAACCAACACATGAAACAATTACATTCAATGCTTCAGATTTTATTCAATCACAAAATATCGCTAACGCTGTTATAGCGAAAGCTATTACATACGACATTTTAGACTTCTTTATTGTTTCAGAGGAGCTTGCAAAAGATAAAGATTTTGTTCGCTGGATGTATGATGCAACCAAGGACCGTGAAATTAGACGTGATTCAAAAATCATAGTTACGAAGGAAGAGGCAAAGACTTTTATTGATCAAAACAAACCAAAGCTTGAAACAAGAAGACATGAATATTTTGAGACAATGTTCGACCATGCAACCGAAATTGGATTTATTCCAAATTCTCAGATACACAATTTTTTTAGAATAACAGAAGCAGATGCAGATTTATTTATTTCTGCCTATGCTACGACTGAGCAAGACAAAGTGACTGCCAAAAAAAACATCGATGCAAACTTCATAGCTGGAAACTTAAATGTAACTGGTGATACTAACCCAGCCCAATTTCTTGGTTCTGCAGTCTTTAAAGAGGGACAAAGGATTGGAAAATTATCAGTGGAGGAGACAAGGTTAACTCAATTGCTTAACAAAGAAGCAACTAACCCTAGCTTTTTGGTTTCTTTCCCAGACCCTTTTAAGAAAAATTATTTTATTACATCACGCTTTATTCAAATAAACTCCCCTCAAATAACTATGGATGTATCAAAGCAAGCACCAAAAATCATGGTGAATCTACCTCTCCAAGCAAAAATTTTAACAGACCATAGTATGGTGAGCTATTCAGATAATGAGCAAAAAAGGAGCGAATTAAAGGATCACATCAAAAAAGGTTTTGAACAAAGAATTAATAATCTTCTTAAACGTACGCAGGAGGAATTCAAAGCTGACCTCTTTGGTTTTTCCCTAGAAGCTAGAAAACATTTTTTAACTATCCCAGAATGGGAGGATTATGATTGGATGAAATCCTATCCTGAAGCAGATATTAGCGTTAAAGTCGATATCACCTTTTCTGAATTTGGGCGTCAGTCGGAATTACCTAGTTATGAAAGGATAAGAGATTAAGGTATGAATGCATTTATTTATTTGATGATGACTATTACCACTCTCTATGCAGTCGGGTTTTCCATTTCTCTTTGGAAAGATAAAAATAAACCTGGTTCCATCGTTGTTTTTGGATTTGCTTTGATCATTGCAATCGCACCATTTTTTACTATTATAAAGTAACTCGAAATTTTTAAGGCTGATGGAGTATAAAAGTTCTTCTTTTGTACTATCCTCAGCTTTTTTACATTGGACAGACACAAGGAAGCATCTTTCTACATAACATTAAGTAAATGGGCAAACGCCTAGGGTAGTAGTGTAATGGATATGGATACATACACTACGATATATGTGGAGGTGAGCGAATGTCTGGACTTTTAGCAGCATTAGGTTATTTTGTAAAAGAATTATTATTTTTAGTATCCTATGTTAAAAACAATGCTTTTCCTCAACCGTTATCTTCTTCTGATGAGAAGAAATACTTACAATTGTTGGCCGAGGGAAATGAACATGCTCGGAATGTGTTAATTGAACATAATCTACGGTTAGTCGCTCATATAGTAAAAAAATTCGAAAACACAGGTGAGGACACAGAGGATCTCATATCAATTGGGACTATCGGTTTGATTAAGGCAATCGAAAGCTATTCACAAGGAAAAGGAACGAAACTTGCAACGTATGCCGCGCGTTGTATAGAAAATGAGATTTTAATGCACTTGCGAGCCCTAAAAAAGACAAAAAAGGATGTTTCTCTTCATGATCCAATCGGCCAGGATAAAGAAGGAAATGAAATTAGTCTAATTGATGTGTTAAAATCTGAAACGGAAGATGTGATTGAAACCATCCAATTAAATATGGAGCTTGAGAAGATTAAAGAATACATTGATGTCCTTGATGACCGGGAAAAGGAAGTAATTGTGGGCAGGTTCGGACTTGATTTAAAGAAGGAAAAAACCCAGCGTGAAATTGCTAAAGAACTTGGTATCTCAAGAAGCTATGTATCGCGGATTGAAAAGCGTGCATTAATGAAAATGTTCCATGAATTTTATCGCGCAGAAAAAGAAAAAAGAAGGACATAAAGTATAAGTGGACTGCAGGCTATGCAGTCCACTTTTTTTCTGATTTTTTATAATTCTACACTTACCTCTGTTCCAATAACAATGGCAATAACAGCTGTAATAACAACTCCCATAACGATCATAAACATATTTATCAACCTCCATAAAGGATGTACTTCTTACTTTTACTTTATCACTTAGGAACTGTGTAAACGTTATCCACTTTTGAACATTGTGTTAAAGAAATTTGACAAAATTAAGTCGGCAAAAAGGAGCGCCTCGTATGGCGCTCCTTTCAATTTATTGTTTATCTTTCTTTGAAAATAAAATGGTAAAAATCAGCACATGTACCGAAAGCATTCGAAACTCCTCCTATGATTTTAGTACGTTAGGTGGAATCCTTCTCCACAGATAACCAAGCTATAATCGGAAAATTTCTCATTAACATTTTACATTCCCCTTTCCTTTTCTTATTTTTGGTTGATTAAAATAAGCGTATCATTGAATATTGGCGTTCCTTCATTTCTTCCATATGTTTATTGACTTTTTCTTCATGTACATATTCCTCGATAGACTTTTCACGTTTTGAAATTGAGATTGTTAAGAAAAATAGATTGATGGTCATTATTTGCTCACCTCCTTTGTTCGTTAGCTTTACATTTAAAAACTTGTGTAGGAAAAATTGACACAAAAAGGCCACAGGTATACGAGTCCTGTGGCGTTAAGGGCATAATAAAGCCACAGGCGTACTATTCCACCTGTGGCATGATTAACGTATCAATAAAATTAAAAATTAATCACCGGTTTGGTCGAATAGATTGTTTCATATGAAGTTGTAATATTTGTCATCGTCACTTTTACTTTCATCATTTTACTCGACCTCCTTTTGTCATTAATTTTTTCCTACTGTGGTAATTATAACCAATTAAGGTGCACATGTAAACACTTTTTTTGCAAAAAAATTCCTTCACCAAAAATTTAGGTGAAGGACTATTATTCTTCGAGTCGTTTTTTATATTTAATCACTAAATTAAAAAATGTAAATGACAAGCTTAAGAGAATGAGTGTAGAACCCATCATTGTATATAGTTGAAACGGAGAACGTCCCTCTGGAATGATAACGCCGATATATAAAAATACACTTAATACAAGAAGGATGTAACCGAAGTTTGTGTAGTCTTTGACTTTAGTACGCAGGTTCTTCATTTGTTTACTTTGTTCCATCATGTATCCACCTACCAATTTATTAAACTTCTACCCTATAATATCATAGCTTGATAGGTTGTTACGGATGTAAATATTAGCAGTTTGAATCACTGAAAAAAACCTCTAACCCATAAAAGGGCCAGAGGTTTATATTTTTATCGCAAGCCTTGTTCGAGGTCTTCGATTAAGTCTTCAACATCTTCTAAACCAACAGAAATACGTACTAGCCCATCTCCAATGCCTAGTTCCGCACGGCGATCTGCTGGGATGGAGGCATGGGTCATTTTAGCTGGCACAGAAATCAAGCTTTCGACTGCACCTAAACTTTCCGCTAAGGTAAAGTATTTAACTTTACTTAATAGCTTATCTGCATTTTCTTCACTGCCAACATCAAAGGAAACCATTCCACCAAATCCTTTTGCTTGTTCTTTAGCAATGGCGTGATTTGGATGGGATTCAATCCCTGGATAGTATACTTTATTAACCGCTGGATGGTTTTGAAGAAACTCGACTATTTTCTTCGTATTTTCCTCATGCTCTTCCATCCTTACTCCAAGTGTACGAATTCCACGAATTAATAACCAGGAATCCTGAGGACCAAGAACCCCTCCAGTTGAATTTTGAACGAAATGTAATTCTTCACCCAGCTTAGCAGAGTTAACAACCGCAAGACCAGCTACTACATCGCTATGACCACCAATATATTTGGTAGCACTGTGTAAAACAATATCAGCACCAAGTGCAATTGGTGTTTGCCAATACGGTGTGCTAAACGTGTTATCAACGATAGTTAAGAGGTTATGTTTCTTTGCAATTTCTGAAGCCCCTTTAATATCGGTAATTTTTAATAAAGGATTTGTTGGAGATTCGATATAAATCGCTTTAGTATTTTCACGAATTTCACCTTCAATATTGTCCAGATTACTCGTATCAACAAAGGTTGAATCAATACCTAGTCGGTTAAGAACCTTTGTCATTATGCGATATGTTCCACCGTATACATCGTCTGTTAAAATGACATGGTCCCCGCTGTTAAATAACATCATTACGGCTGTAATCGCAGCCATACCAGAGCCAAATGCAAACCCTCTTTCTCCACCTTCAATATCCTTAATTAATTCTTCTAGTGCATGTCTGGTTGGATTTCCAGTTCTTGAATATTCAAAGCCTTTATGGCCTCCAATTCCTTCTTGTTTATATGTGCTAACCTGGTAGATAGGCGTATTAACCGCACCTGTCTGTGGATCCTCGCCAACTCCTCCATGAATAAGCATCGTTTTACGTTTCATCGTTAAATCCCACCTTGATATATTTTTTTACTTAAATAGCGTTCACTACTATCAGGAAAAATGACTAGAATATGTGATCCTGGCTGTGCCTTTTCTGACTCTACAAGAGCAGCATGAAGGGCTGCACCTGAAGAACTGCCGACAAGAAGCCCCTCCGAACGTGCTATTTCTTTCACTCGTCGGAACGCATCTTCATCAGATACAGTATGAATCGAGTCAAAATAGGATGTATCCATATAGCCTGGAAGAAATTCCATGCCAATACCTTCTGTTTTATGTGGACCTGATTCACCACCATTTAAGATTGAGCCCTCTGGTTCAACGATCACGGTCTTTATGGACTGTTTCTTTTCCTTTAAATACTTCGCAGTCCCCATAAAAGTACCACCAGTACCTGCTCCCGCTACGAAAATATCTAATTGTCCTTCAAGCTGTTGCCAAATCTCGGGTCCAATTGTTTTGTAGTAGGTTTCAGGGTTCGCTGGGTTTGCGAATTGCTGTGGACAATAGGAATTTGGAATTTCATTAAGAAGCTCTTTTGCCTTTTCAATCGCACCAGTCATACCTGCCTCTGTTGGAGTATTGACGATAGTGGCACCTAATGCCTTCATCAACTCTTGTTTTTCAACTGAGAACTTTTCAGGAACACAAAGAATCACATTTACATTACGATTGATTGCAGCAAGTGCAAGTCCAATCCCAGTATTGCCGGCAGTAGGCTCAATAATCGTTCCTCCTTCAGTTAACTGACCTGTAGCAAAAGCTTCTTGAAGAAGTTCAACTCCTAAACGATCTTTTATACTCCCGCCCGGATTAAAGAATTCGAGCTTTGCAAAAAGACGAACACCATTAGCTAATGGAAATTTCGTAATCTCAACAATCGGGGTATTTCCGATAAGCCCGTGAACATTTTGATACACTTGCATGTTAATTCACTCCGTTTTAATCAAATTCGCCTTGACGAATTCGCGCCCAGATTTTAGGTCAACAGAAGTGGGTCATAAAGACGTTGCCACAGGAAGTGGCGTTCTTAGTCTTTGATCTTACTGCTCGAAAATCTTCCATTGAAAATCTGTGGCATCCGCCGGAGGCATAACTTTATTCAGCCTGTTGCTTACTCTATTCAATATTGTAAAAATCATTTTGGTCAAAAATCTAAGTTATCCTGAATAAAGTTATAAAGACTTATTAATCTGTTCTACTATTTTTTCAACCACGTTTGATGAATGTGCTGCTGCCGTTTCGAGGAATTGTTCAAACGATACATCAGACTCTTTACCTGCGATATCCGATAAAGCACGGATTACTACAAATGGTACTTTAAATTGGTGGCAAACTTGAGCTACTGCCGCTGCTTCCATCTCTACAGCATATAGATCACCAAACTTTTGACTTACAAATGAAACTCGCTCCGGATCATTCATGAAGGAGTCACCTGTTGCAATCAATCCTGTCACAACCTGTATATCTGTGATTCCTTCGGCACTTTTTTCGGCTAATTCGATTAGCTTTTCATCTGCTTTAAATGCAGCAGGCAATCCAGGAACTTGCCCATATTCATAGTTAAAAGCAGTTACATCCACATCATGATGTCTTACCTCTGAAGAAATGACGATATCTCCTACATTAAGCGTTTTTAAATGACCACCTGCAGAGCCTGTATTTACAACATAATCTGGTTTAAATTGTTGTAATAAAATAGTTGTAGATATAGCAGCATTAACTTTCCCAATACCTGATTTTAATAAAATAACATCATACCCATTCAGCGTCCCGGTATAAAAAACACTTTCAGCAACTGTGGTTTCCTGTCTATTCTCAATTTTCTCTCTTAAAATTGCTACTTCTTCATCCATTGCTCCGATAATTGCTATCTTCATTCGTACGTATCACCTTTCGTATTTACTGTTTCGTTGCCTCCATGACCCAAACAAAATGATTAAACCGTGTAAAAACAACAGTAAAGCCATTTTGCTCTGCAATTTCACGTAATACAGGAATGGTTGTGTAATATTCCGTCTCTAGATCTTTTGCAAGGTTATGAAAGCCATTTTGTTTTGCGGAATGAATCGTCATTGTATATTCTTGTTTATTCTCAAACATTGTATCCGCAAACACTATTTTACCACCTTTTTCAAGCAAGTTGCTATATTGTGAAATAGCTTGTTTTTTCTCGGTATCTGTTAAGTGGTGAAATGCATACGTACTTACAATAGTATCAATCTGAGCAGTTGGCCTATTGAAAACAATAAAGTCCCCATCTTCTATTTCAAAAGCAAAGTTATGAAGCTTTTCTAATGCAATTTCCCGCATCGGCTTTGATGGTTCCACTCCATACACTTTTTTATTATTGTTAAGTAATTTTTGAGTGAGATTTCCTGTGCCAACACCAAACTCCAAAACGGCATGGCCAGATTTTTGTACAACATCATTTAAAATGTCATCATATCGTGAAAACACTTCTTTATATTCCACATCATGACCGGTTACAGTTGAATCATAAGATTCCGCCCAACCTTCAAAAACATCTAAAAATTCTCGTCCCATTTTTCTCACTCTCCGCAATTAGTTATTATTCCTATAAGTATAGTATGAATTAAACAATGAATTGTTCTAAATTTAACATATTATACTGCTATTATCAATTATTAGTTGAGAAAACGGCACAAAAAAACGCAGGAATATCCTGCGTATACTTAATCTTCATCTGGTTCATGTTCGTCTTCATCAGGTTCTGAAGTTTTATAGTTTTTATAGGTTTCACTGTCATTTTCTTTTAATTCTTCAATTTTAGTTGGTTTCCAGCCTTCGTTAGGAACCCAATCTAAATATACTTTAAGTACTTGTTTTGTAGTTTTTGATGAAACCGTAGCAGTAATCGAATTTCCACCGTTTCTGCCAAGCCACCACACAACCATATCTGAGCGGTCAAAGCCAGTGGCATAGCTTGTAGCCATTTCCATTTCGTTGCGGTCAACTGAATCAGGAGTGAAGTTCGTTGTATGTGGTTCTGCTTGTTCAGTACCGACAGGCTTCCATGCAGAATTAACGATTGTTTTCACAATATTTGATTCAGGATCACCTTCTGTAATCACTTCAGATTCTTCCGATTCTGTTGTTTTTTGCTCTTCATTTTCTTCAGGCGTTTCTTCTTTGGTGTCTTCTTTCGTTTGTTCATTTGTTTCGCCAGAAGTTTTCTCTGCTTCATTCTCTTTATTGTCTGAAGGATCTGAAGCAGCTTTTCCATTATCATTTGCCGGTTGGTTTGTCTGTTTGGAAGCTACTGAATCATCAACATTTTTATCACCAAAAATTAACTTTCCTCCAAAAAAGACAATCATAACAACCACAAGGACAATTAAAATATTTAAAATTCGATTTACCTTTTTTCTTTTCGCTCTTCTTTCAGATCGAGGCCCTTCATTCAGTTTGTTTATCTCATACCCCATATAATAGTACCTCCTAAAAACGACTATTAATCAGTAAACTATCTTCTTATTCTAGCATGTGTGAAAGAAAGGTTGAAGACATTTCTTTATCAGTCGCTTTGATTGGTACCTTTTTCCTGTTCCAATTGATATATCCCTTGTACAATTTCATAAAAAACAGTATTGGTTACAGATTTTGATCCTGGCTGTTCTATATCGACGACGACAAGCGCGTACTTTGGTTTTTCAAATGGAAAATAACCTGCAAACCATTTATTTACAAGGACTGCATCACCTTGTTTTTTTCCTGTCTCAGCAGTACCAGATTTTCCGGCTACAGTATAGGGAAGTTGTGCGAACCTTTGTCCCGTTCCGGATAAAACCACTCCCCTTAATAATTCTTGAAGTTTACTTGCCGTATAAGGAGCGATTTTTGGTCCGTCCATATCCTGTTTCGAAAATGAGAATAGAGTTGTTCCGTTTTTATATAATACATCACTAACTGTACGAACTTCCTTTTTGGATCCGCCACGAGCAATAGTTGCCATCATATTTGCAATTCCCAATGGAGTTACTCTAACATCCTTTTGGCCAATTGCTGTTTGCGCAACTGCTTTTGCTACTTTTTTGTCACGTTCATCCGTCCAAATTCGACCATTGTATTCATTTGGTAGCTGCTTAAAATCTTGAAATCGGAATACATCCCCATTCCAACCAACTGGTCCAAGTAAACCAAGCATTTCTGAATACTGTTCAATCACGTTTTGGTCTTTTTGTATTAATTCTTGCGCTAGCTTAGCAAAGGTGAAATTACAGCTTTTTGCAAAGCTATCCTGAAAGTTCAGCATACCATGTGGGTATTCGGCTCGCCCTTCTCCGTACAAATCTTGGTCACAATTAAACATTCGATCGTTTGAGATTTGTTGATTTTCAATTGTAGCTGCGGCTATGACTGTCTTAAACACTGAACCAGGGAATTGTGGCATAATCATTTGATTTTCAGCAGAACCATCCCTAAATGGGTTTGATGAATTTATATCTGGTTTGCTCACCATAGCAAGTAAATCGTTAGATTCAATATCAAGAAGAACAATTCCACCCTTTTTCAAATCATGCTTATCAAGTATCTCTTCTGTTAACATCTGGAGGTCTCGATCAAGTGTTGTCTGAATAGCAACTGGATAATAAGGATTTGCAGGTGCCGTGTACTTTACATCAATACCGAATAAAGGTCCTCCATCGCCTGCTACGTGATATAAAAGCTTCGCCTCTCCTTCTGGTAATAAAAATTCATCAAACGTAGATTGTAAACCAGTGATACCTAGCTTTGTATTTTTCGGTAAATAGTTTTTCTCTGGATAACGTTTTTCAAACAACTCTCTGTTTTCCCGGATTAAACCGATTAAGTGTTCGGCGATTTCACTATCGAGTTCATATTGACGATGGACAGCAAATACACCAGGAATTTGGAGGTTATTGATTTTATTCATTTGCGTTTCCGTTAATTCTATGGGTCTTTCTCCACCTACAATAACCGGTTTTTTCGCTTCATGGATTTCATTTTTTAGTTTTGAAGCAGGAATATTTACAATATCCGCCACTTCTTCAACTGGCCATTCAACGTTTTTTAAAAAAGGAAACAACACGAGTGTAGGATAATATTCATGAGTTAACGCCTTTTTATTTCGGTCAATAAATCTACCACGGCCTTGATCAATAACAAGTTCTTGAGTTCGTTGCGATACACTTGCCTCAATTAAATTCACATCTCGATCCGTAAATGATTCTGTACTTACTAGCTGTAATTGTATGAGCCTGCCCATTAATCCAGCTAAGCCTAACAGAATGAATATCAGAATTAGTACTGCTCGTCTTTTAATAGCCATAGAAAAAACACCTCGTCTACAGTTTCGACGAGGTGTCACACTATTTATACATATTAAAATGTTATAAAAAGTCCTAGTGCATGTCAATACTAGTCAATCTTAGTGATTTCGACAAGCATTTCTCCACCTGGAGTTTGAACAGTTACCTTATCACCAACATGTTTACCTAAAAGGCTTTTGGCAATTGGAGAGTCATTTGAGATTTTTCCTTCAAATGGGTCTGCTTCTGCACTTCCTACAATTGTATATGTTTCTTCTTCACCATCTGGAAGTTCAATAAACGTCACAGATTTTCCTAGTGAAACACGGCCAGCACTGTCAGCGTCTTCTTCAATAATCTTTGCATTACGGATCATATTTTCAATTGTTGTAATACGTCCTTCAACAAATGCTTGTTCATCTTTCGCAGAGTCATACTCTGAGTTCTCTGAAAGATCCCCAAAGCTTCTTGCAATTTTAATGCGCTCAACTACTTCTTTGCGCTTAACTGTCTTTAAATGCTCTAATTCCTGCTCTAATTTTTGCTTTCCTTCTAATGTCATAGGAAATACTTTCTCTACCATAATCCCTTCACTCCTTGTAGTCGTTACAATCCCCCTGTGATTGCTTTTAAGTTAAAATATGTAGTACGATTTGTTTCTTTATTGTATGTAGGGAAAGGAATGGTAGAAAATTACCACCATTCCTTTCCTTATTGATTGTACTATCATAACACCTTTTTCTCTGTTATGTTATTACAAAATCACTTTTTGTTCAAGAATTGTTTGAATTTTTGTTACCATTAGGTCTATTGCAACGTGATTTTGTCCACCTTCGGGGATGATAATGTCTGCATATCTCTTCGTTGGTTCAATGAATTGATTATGCATCGGACGAACCACTGTTTCATACTGTTCGATAACAGAATCTAACGTACGGCCACGGTCTTTTATGTCACGTAGCATTCTTCGGATGATGCGGATATCGGCGTCCGTGTCAACATATAGCTTAATATCCATCAAATCGCGTAATCTTTCATCCTCAAGAACAAGAATTCCTTCTAAAATAATGACATCTTTAGGTTCAACATCAATCACTTCAGAAGACCTTGTATGAAATTTATAGTCATAAACTGGTTTTCTTATACCTTTATATTCAAGAAGATTTTTAATATGCTCAATGAGTAAATCATTGTCAAAAGCCAATGGATGATCATAATTTGTACTTAATCTATCTTCAAAAGGTATATCACTTTGATCTTTGTAATAGGAATCCTGCTCAATCATCATGATTGAATGGCCTCTAAAATGCTCATAAATGGCTTTAGAAACACTGGTTTTACCAGATCCTGAGCCCCCAGCAATGCCAATGACAATTGGCTTTCTGCTCATCTTACTTCCCCTTTCGCATCATGTTGTTTGGATAAACAAGCTTGTCCACTTTAAATGAAACAATTTGCAATGGATGTTTCGCAGCTTCTATTTCGTTTCCGTCCTCATCCCAAATCGTATCAACTGTTTGTGTAAAGTTGTCAATTTCAGGGCCGAAAAATTCAACCTGGTCGCCCTTTTTAAAGTAATTGCGCTGTTGTAACGTTACAATTCCTGATTCCTTCTCATAGTCTAACACGAGACCTGCAAAATCATAAGTTGTTTTTTTACTATGCATACCATACATTTGCTCTGATACACCAGGAACCCCTTCAAAGAAGGCAGGAGCCGTCTCACGATTTGCACATTTATCAAGCTCTTTAAGCCACTCTTCATCTATGACGAAATTATCTGGATCAGCACTATACGCATCGATAACTTTACGATAAACACTTACTACTGTTGCAATATAATGAATTGACTTCATTCGTCCTTCAATTTTCAAGCTATCAATTCCTAATTCAATCATGCGTGGAATCGATTCGATTAGCTTTAAATCTTTTGGACTCATTGCAAATGGAGCATCACTATCATCAAAAAGGGCTACTTCATTTTCATTTTCATCCAACTTAAATAAATCGTAATCCCAACGACATGATTGGCAACAACCACCACGATTCGAATCGCGGGCTGTCATATGATTACTTAATGTACAACGTCCAGAATAGGCAATACACATCGCACCATGAACAAAAGTTTCGATTTCAATATCGACCTTTTCCTTCATTTCTTTTATTTCTTCGGCACTTGTTTCACGCGCTAAAACAACACGTTCTAATCCCTCTTCTTTCCAAAATTGAACAGCCTTCCAGTTAGAAAGTGATTGCTGTGTACTTAAGTGTACTTCCATCTTTGGAGCCACTCGCTTGCACGTTTCAATAATAAGTGGATCTGCTACAATAATTCCAGATACTCCAGCATTTTCCAGTCCGACCAAGTATTCATCTAATCCATCTATATTTTCATTATGAGCAAATATATTTGTTGTAACATAGATTTTCGCACCATATTTTTTCGCAAATTCGACACCTTCTGCGATTTCTTCTAATGTAAAATTATCAGCATTTGAACGCAATCCATATTCTTGACCACCAATAAAAACAGCATCCGCCCCATAATGAACAGCAATTTTTAGTTTTTCAAGGTTACCTGCTGGAGCAAGCAATTCAGGTTTTTTAACAATTACACGTTTGCCGTCTACTATTTTTGAAATAGGTTCTTTCACAACTGCTGTCATACAATATCCTCCTTTATCACTTTATATCAAATGCGCCTTGGCATATTGCGCCCAGATTTTAGGCCCACAGGAAGTGGGTCATAAAGACGTTGCCACAGGAAGTGGCGTTCTTAGTCTTTGATCTTACTGCTAGAAAAACTTCCTTTAAAAATCGCATGTCTCCGCCGGAGGCTCTAGCTTTATTCAGTCTTCTAATGAATAAAGTTAGTAAACTGTTTCTTTAAAATAGAAACCTGTATCTAGTGGTCGATTAGTTGGTTGAAGTTTCTCAAGTTTCGTTAATAATTCATCCTTGATATCTTCATACTCATCACGATTTTCGACACATAAGTCTATTGCTTTTCGATAGATTTTTGTAACCTCAATCAGATACTCTGTTGATTTTAAAATCCCCTCAATTTTAAAGCTATCTACACCAGCATCAATCATTTCTTCCAGTTCATCGACAATACACACATCATTTGGGCTCATGATATGAGTGCCATTTTCGTCTTCAAAAATAGGATATTTATTACCGCGCTCTTCATCAAATAGAAACATATCTTTTTCTTTTTTGCGATTTTCAATTTCCATTACATTGCCTTGATATTCGAAATAGTTTCCGACTAAGGAACGCTTCGATTGGAACATGCACATCATTCCATGTACTTGAACTTCAATTTCAACTTCTGCATTTTCCTTAATTTCAACAATTGCATCCATATTTAACTCACGTGCTAGAACTGCACGCTTTGAGCCTTTTCTGCCCCAGTAATTGCATGTATACCAATTTGTCGCTGTTGTTTCAGTATTCCAGTGAAGTTTCATTTCTGGTGCAACCTCTTTAACAGTCATCAGTACGGCAGGGTCACCAAAAACAATCGCATCAACATTGCTATCACGTAGAAACGCAACATAGTCTCCTAACTCAGGGACCTTTTCATTGTGGAAAAGAGCATTCATTGCAACATATATTTTAGCGTCATGTGCATGAGCAACCTCAACTGCTTTTACTATTTCCTCCCGGTTAAATTCACCCGCAAGACGTAAGCCGTATCGTTGTTCACCAATAATAAATGCTGTAGCACCAGCATTTATCAGTGGTTCAATATCTTCTACACATGTAGGAGTCACCAGCAACTCTGGTTTCTTCATTCCGTTACACCTCTTCTTTTACTTAATGCAACCCCATCCCCAACAGGTAAGATAGTAGTCAGATAATCTGGGTGTGCGAGGAGCCATTCATTATAGGATTTAATTTTTGTAACAAGATTTCTTATTCTTTTACTCTCAATTTGTTCCTCTGCAACAAGCCCTTTAAATAGTACATTATCCGTTACAATTAAACCATCCTTTGAAAGGCATTTTTCATAGATGTCAAAAAAATGTCGATATTGCCCTTTAGCAGCATCGATAAAAATGCAATCAAATTCCCCATGTTTCTTTACTTCTTCGGCAGCTTCAAGAGCATCCCCGAAAATCACTTCAATTTGTGAGCCTGTCCCTGTTCGTTCAATATTTTCAAGGGCTTTTTCGTATCTTTCTAGATCCCTTTCAATAGTGACAATTTTTGTCTTTGGAAGTGCCTGAGCCATTCGAATCGCAGAATAGCCGATTGCTGTTCCAATTTCTAAAATTTGCTTTGGCTCAGATATACGCAATATTTGAAGCATTGTTTCAATGCCTACTAGTTCCATAATTGGTATATTGTTTTCTTTTGCATATTGTTCAATTTCTTCAATGATTTCGTCTCTTTTTGGAAATAGATCTTCTAGATAATTGGTTATTTTGCTTGATAACAAGAAAAAAACCTCCATTTCAGTATGGTGGTATTGGTTAAAAAGTGCAGTCATTTGTTTTTGTATACCTAATCAAATACGCATTGGCGTATTTGCGCCAGAGTTTTTCGAGCATGCTCGAAAAACTTCCTTTGAAAAATCTTTGCATCCGCCGGAGGCTAATTTTATTCAGTCCGTGTTTGAACCCCAAGAAGTTTTTTAACTAATACTTAATCCCACTATAAATGAGAGTGATATCTACTGAATAAAGTTCCAACTTATTTTACCATAAAGAAAAAGGGAACGCCATATTGGGTTCCCTAGTAAGTTATTCTTGATTGGTTATATACTGTGCTTTTTTAGCGTTATGCTCTTCTAATGTCTTGGAGTAATACACATCTCCTGTTGGAGCGGCTAAGAAATATAAATAATCAGTCTCTGCAGGATTTAAGGCAGCTGATAAGGATGATTCACCGGCATTTGCAATTGGTCCAGGTGTTAAACCTTGGTTTTTATATGTGTTGTATGGCGAGTTCACTTCAAGATGATCATATAGGACACGTTTTTTATGTTCTCCTAATGCATAAAGAACAGTAGGGTCGGTCTGAAGTGGCATTCCATCATCTAGACGATTATAAAATACGCTGGAAATTTGCTCACGGTCTGTTTGTGCCGTTGCCTCTTCTTCTATTAATGACGCCATGGTTAATAGTTTATGAGTAGAATCAATGTAGTTGTTCCCTTCCATTAGCCCTACGTATTTCACTAGGATTTTATCCGTTTGTTCTAGCATGGTTTCGACTATGGATTCAATTGAAGGCTTTTTCTCATAAAATGAATACGTTGCTGGGAATAAATAACCTTCTAGTGGATGTTTAATATCCTTGTTTAAAATTTCATCCGATAGTGTATTTGGAAACCTGCTAATCAAGTCTTTAACATAGGCAGGGTCATCGACCTTTTCCATGATCTCTTCCTGAGTATAACCGGTTTGCTCCGCAATAATTGTTGCAATTTCTTCAAGTTGTTTTCCTTCTGGTATCACTAGTTTAAAAGCTGCTTCTCCCATAAGGATTCCTGATTTCAGACTTTCAATGATTTGGTCAAAATTCATAGATTGATTAAATGTATATTCGCCAGCCTGAAAACCTGATACATTTTTAAATTTTGTGTAATAACGAAAAACTTTTGCGTGTTTCACAATATTATTTTCTTCAAGGATTCTTGCAATCGCTGTTGGCGACGAACCAATTGGTATAGTTACTTCGATTGGTTCCTTATTCGTAGGGTCAACAGGCTCAAGTGCTGATTTTATATATAAATAGCCTCCGCCAATTATTCCAGATAAAACTACTAATATAACGATAAATACGATAAACACAATTTTACGGATTGTTTTGGCTTCTCTATGCCGTTCTTGCAAATTCTTTTTATATAAATCCTTTTTCGATTCGTTATCAGACATATATCGAAAATCCTCCCCTCACTCGAATTATTATACTACATTTTTTTATCTAATTCGTCAATTTTAGGGAGAATTCACTATATTTTTGCAGTTTTTTCTAAAAATTTCGTGCATTTTTAGGTATCAATTGAAATTTTTTAAGCCATAAGTTGGAGAAAAACATAGACTGCCTTTGCAGGATTTTTTTGTCTTTGACGCCGTTGATCTTCACTGCAGGCGGCCGCTTTCCGCGGGCGTGGCTTGAGCCTCCTTGTCGCATACGCTCCTGCGGGGTCTCAAGTTTCACGCTTTTCACGCTGGACATTGAATTTGCTTCTTTGAAATAACCCACGCACGAAGAAAATGTGAATACATTTTCGAGGAGTCGCCGCCTTCCGCTTCAATCAACTTTGTTTGCATATCTTATAAAAACAACAATCAATTAGAAAGGAGCCAAATGAAAAAAACAGCCCGAGGCTGTTTTTATTCTTCTCCTTCTTCATCAAGGAATGTATTTAACATTTCTTCGACAAGGTCCCATTCTTCTTCCGTTTCGATTGGTTTTAGTTCACCATCTTCTCCGTCTTCAGAAGGGCTAAAGCTTGATGCATGAATTTCGATGTCTTCATCATCTTCATTTTCATCACTTACAGGATAGTAAAGGACGTATGATTTTCCAAATTCTTCCGATTCGAATGTAAATAAAACCTCACAAAGAATTTCGTTTCCTTGCTCGTCAATTACTGTTATTTGCTTTTCACCATGTTCCATTTTAATCCACCTCATTAATTTTTACTATCTAGATACCCCTGGAGGATCATGACTGCAGCCATTTTATCAATGACCTGCTTTCTCTTTTTTCGACTTACATCCGCTGATAATAGGACACGTTCAGCTGCTACTGTTGAGAGACGCTCGTCCCACAATACAACAGGCAAACCGAATTTCTCTTGTACCATATCCGCATAGTATTGACTGGCTTCACCACGTGGTCCAATAGTTCCATTCATATTCTTAGGTAAACCAATCACAACAGATTCTACTTTATATTCCTTGATAATTTCACCAAGTCTTTCTAAGCCAAACTGCTGTCGTTCTTCATTTATCTTGATTGTTTCAATGCCTTGAGCAGTCCAGCCCATTTCATCACTAACGGCGACACCGACTGTTTTAGAGCCGACGTCCAAACCGAGAATCCTCATTCGTTTTACCCCTCACGATGGATCTTTAAATACGACTTAACTAACTCCTCGATTATTTCATCTCGTTCAAGCTTTCGGATAATATTCCTTGCATCATTATGACGTGGAATGTATGCAGGATCTCCGGATAACAAGTATCCTACAATTTGATTAATTGGATTATATCCTTTTTCTTGAAGAGCATCATAAACATTGAATAATACTTCATTTACATTTGTTTCAACTGGTTCCTCTGGAAAGTTGAATTTCATCGTTTTATCAAATGAGCTCAAGTTTTGCACCTCACTCTTTAGATTCTGGTGTCCGCATCCGTACATGTAAATCTTACCACTCATTGTACACTAATCACAACTAAATAGAAACAAGAAGTGACATTTTGTATCATACTTTTGTGACAGTATGATACAAATTCACTTATTTTAGATACTTTTTACCCATTCTTCTACAAATTGTAGTGCGGATTCAAGTTGTTCTGGATTTTTACCACCCGCTTGCGCCATATCAGGTCGGCCACCACCGCCCCCACCACAACGAGTTGCTACTTCCTTAATTAATTTTCCGGCATGGAAACCTTTTTCAATTAAGTCTTTTGTTACACCAGCCGTTAAGTTTACCTTGTCTTCGTTTACAGAACCTAAGACAATTACTGCTGACCCAAGCTTTTGCTTTAAGTCATCTACCATTGCACGAAGATTATTCATATCTTGGGCATTTACCTTACTATATAAAACAGTTGCGCCATTAATTTCTTTCGCTTTTTCAACCAGGCTTCCAGCTTCTATATTGCCAAGTTTTGCTGAAAGTGATTCATTTTCACGATGCAAATTGCGAATTTCAAGTTGTAATGCTTCAATACGACTTGGAACTTCTGCAGGCTTTGTTTTTAATAGGCTAGCAACTTCCTGTAGCATTTTTACTTGGTCATTGATTACATGATATGCCGCTTCACCAGTTACAGCTTCAATACGGCGTGTACCTGCGCCTATTCCGGACTCAGAAACGATTTTGAATAACCCGATAGTTGATGTATTTGGTACATGACAACCACCACAAAGCTCTAAACTATAGTCACCAACCTGAACAACACGAACGATGTTGCCATACTTTTCACCGAATAGGGCCATTGCTCCCATTGCTTTTGCCTCAGCTAGAGATTTATAGTCAATATTAACTGGAATGCTGCTCCACACTTTTTCATTCACAATCGCTTCAATTTGCTCAATCTCGTCTTGCTTAATTTGACCAAAATGAGAGAAGTCAAAACGTAAACGATTCGATGTCACAAGTGAACCCGCTTGGTTTACGTGCGCACCGAGCACATCTTTTAATGCTTGATGTAACAAGTGAGTTGCCGTGTGGTTTTTAATAACACCAGAACGATTCTCTTGGTCAACCTTCGAATGAAGCTTGTCACCTTTTGTTAAACTTCCTTTTTCAACAACTACCCGATGAAGGTTTTGTCCATTAGGCGCTTTTTGAACGTCTTTTACAACTAGTTTTGTATTTTCGTTTTCAACTGTACCTTCATCCGCGATTTGTCCACCACTCTCAGCGTAAAAAGGCGTTTGGTCTAAAATAAGTTGAATTTCGTCACCTTCATTTGCCTTCTCCACCATTTCTCCGTCTTTTACGATGACAAGAACGGTTGATTCAGCTTCAAGTTCATCATACCCAACAAATGTACTTTCAACTTTAATTTCACCAAGAACCCCGCTTTGGACCTGCATGGAATCAACATCTTGACGAGCAGATCTTGCTCGTTCACGTTGACTTTCCATTTCACGCTCAAAGCCATCGTGGTCGACTTTCATACCTTCTTCTTCTGCGTATTCCTCAGTTAATTCAACAGGGAAACCATACGTATCATATAAACGGAAGACATCTGCACCTGAAATAATGTTACTGCCTTTTGCTTTTTCCTTTTGAATAACAGTTGATAGTATTGCTAATCCATCATGTAAAGTTTCGTGAAAGCGTTCCTCTTCTGTTTTCACGACTTTCTGAATAAATTCAGTCTTCTCTTTAACTTCCGGATAAAAATCAACCATAATCTCCCCAACAACTGGAACGAGTTCATACATGAACGGACGGTTGATGGATATTTGTTTTGCATAACGTACAGCGCGTCTTAATAAGCGTCTGATTACATAACCTCGACCTTCATTGGAAGGAAGCGCCCCATCACCTACTGCAAATGTAACTGTACGGATGTGGTCAGCAATAACTTTAAATGCTTCATCCTTTTCTTTTGATTGACGATATTTTTCACCTGAAATGGATTCTGTTGCCTCTATAATCGGCATAAATAGATCTGTGTCAAAGTTCGTAGGCACGTTTTGAATAACAGAGCACATTCTTTCAAGACCCATTCCTGTATCAATATTCTTTTTTGGTAGTGGTGTATAAGAACCATCTGGATTATGATTAAATTGTGAGAACACAAGGTTCCAAATTTCTAAATATCGCTCATTTTCTCCACCTGGATATAATTCTGGATCATTCGGGTCATTTCCAAATTCTTCACCTCTGTCAAAGAAGATTTCTGTATTTGGACCACTTGGACCTTCACCGATATCCCAAAAGTTTCCTTCAAGACGAATGATTCGCTCCTCAGGAATTCCTATCTTTTTATTCCAAAGCTCAAACGCTTCATCATCCTCAGGATGAATCGTAACAGAAAGCTTCTCTGGGTCAAAGCCAATCCAGTCTTTGCTTGTTAAAAATTCCCACGCCCATTCAATTGCTTCCTCTTTGAAATAATCACCAATGGAAAAATTCCCTAGCATTTCAAAGAAAGTATGGTGGCGTGCTGTTTTTCCAACATTTTCAATGTCATTTGTACGAATCGATTTTTGTGCATTACAAATTCTTGGATTTTGAGGGATTACACGTCCATCAAAATATTTTTTTAAAGTCGCAACACCACTATTAATCCATAGTAAGGACGGATCTTCATGTGGAACTAAGGAAGCACTTGGTTCTATTGCATGCCCCTTTGATTGGAAAAAATCCAAAAACATTTGGCGAACTTGAGCTGATGTTAACTGTTTCATTTCATTACCTCCAATTACATTTTAGACATAAAAAAATACTCTAATCCCCTAAAAAACAGGGACGAGAGTATGCTCGCGGTACCACCCTGATTATGGACACAAAGAAATAGTGTCCATCACCTTCGTATATTGATAACGGTATTCACCGGTAGGTTTACCTACACTCAGGAGTAGCTTTCTATTACCCTTCATCCGAAATTCCTCTCAGCCTTGGAAATTTCTCTCTGGTTTGATGGTACTGTAACATACTGATTCCTTCATAGTTTTCACTGATTGTGATTAAATTGTTACATTATGTATTACCTAGTTCTTGTCAATTATATTCAAGTCAAAAATGTTTGTCAACGTCGGCGTTCATTGTGTTAATGTTCCTTTCTGGCAACTGTAAAATGCTGTTTCGCGTGAACAATAAACACCTTTAATATGGCTACAACCGGAACAGCCACAATCAGGCCTACCACTCCACCAACTTCTCCTCCTACTAATAACGCCGCTATTATCACAATCGGATGTAATCGTAAGCTTTTCCCGACAATAATTGGTGAAAGCAGGTTTCCTTCGATAAACTGAAGGCCAAACACAACAAGAACCACGATGATAAGCATTTTGATTGAAATGGTAGCAGCTATAATAGCGGCAGGAATTGCACCAATGATCGGACCGAAGTATGGAATGATATTCGTTATACCAACAATGCTTCCAAATAATAAGGGATATTTCATACCGGAAATCCAAAATGCAACTGAAGCAGTTGATCCAACAAGCAAACAAACAATCAACTGCCCTCTAATATAATTCCCCAACGACTCATCAACATCTCGAAAAAAAAGCTGACCAGCTCTTCTAAGTTTTCGAGGCGTTATATACCAAAGTGCTTTCATCATTTGGTCGTGATCCTTCAACAAATAAAAAACAATGAATGGAATGATAGCAATGATGAAAATGGAATTAAACAATGCTTTCAAAAATTCAATTGTCCTTGAAAGCAGAAAATCCACATAATTTTCTAGCGAATTAAGCAAATCATCAAGCTGTGCGTGAACAAAAGCAGGAAGCTGTGAACTTCCTGATTCAATTTCTTTTAACCAGACCCTGTAGGTCTTACTGAATTCCGGAAAGCTCTCAGCAAGATCCTTGAGCTGTGCAAGAATCACCGGAATTCCTTTGTATATACCAAAACCAACCCCACCGAAAAAAACCAAATATATCAGTAGGATTGCAAGCGATCTCGGTACTCCACGATTGCTGATTTTTTCGATGATAGGATGTAGTAAATAAGCGATAAAAATAGAAAAAACGAAAGGAACCAGAAATGTTTTTAAGAGTAAAAGAATCGGGAGCCAAACTGGTGCCAATTTCAAAAAAATATAGATAGTCAAAAATGCTAGTAATAATAGTGATATTCTGAAGATCCATTTAATTCTATTTTCACTCATTTCCATCCACTCCCTTGTTAGTAGTTTTTGGAGTCTATGCGGTTTTATACGGGTCGTGCTCGTAACCTATAATATTGTAAAAAGAAAGATTATTTTGTAAAATATAGCTGAAAGGATGTGGTAAATTGGTTATAGTTATTAAACCACGTGGTGAAAACATTGAACTAGAGTTACTTCGCTCTTTACGCGTCCACAAAAAATTAGAGGAAGAAGACGAAAACAACTATGTATCCCTCGAAAAAGGCTGGGCAGGTGAAAAACAGTTTGACCAATTGCTTTTAGGCCTCACAAATGAATGCCTCATATTAAACGACCTTCTCCTGAAAGTGAACAACACCCTCTTCCAAATTGATTCCCTGCTTATCACGCAAAAGAAAATAATCATCTTTGAAGTAAAGAACTACGAAGGAGACTATTACATCAAAGATGGACGCTTGCACATTATTAATGGAAAAGAAATCAAAAACCCACTCATTCAAATCTCCCGTAGTGAATCCTTATTTCGGCAACTCCTCCAAGATTTGAAGTTTAATGTCCCCGTTGAATCTCATGTCATATTCATCAACCCAGAGTTTTTTTTATATGAGGCACCGGTAAATGGCTCTTATGTATTCCATGCGCAACTTGGTCGATTTATTAAAAAACTAGATGCGGGTGCGGCATCTCGGGTTTCCGATGGTCATATTGACTTAGCACATAAATTGGCTTCTTTGCATATAACGAAAAATCCCTATTCGCGCCTGCCTGATTATACATATGAGGAGTTGGAAAAGGGGATTGTTTGTAAGTGTGGGTGCTTGGGATATGAAGATACAAAAGGGCAAACTTTGTTTTGTAAAAAATGTGGCTTTGTAGAGGACAAAGAATTAGCCGTGCTAAGGAGTATAGAGGAGTTTAGGTTCCTTTTTCCTAAAAAACGTATAACTGTGGATGTTATTTATAATTGGTGTAAGGTTATAAGATCAAAAAAAACAATACAAAGAATCCTATCCAAAAATTTCGATTTGATATCATTTGGCAGAGGCTCATATTATGTAGATAAAAGGAAGTAAAAGTGGTCCGAGACAGTTTTTGGGGGGGATTTATTGGGATGGTTTATTAAACCTTATAGCTGGTATGGCGAATCATAGTTTTATCCAGGGGTGAACCTCTTTCTCTACTTTGCTGGTTCTATAACTCCTAGTTTTATCCAGTTGCGAGCCTCTTTCTCTTCTTTGCTGGTTCGATAACTCCTAATTTTATCCAGTTGCGGGACTCTTTCTACACTTTGCTGGTTCGCTAACTCCTAATTTTATCCAGTTGCGGGACTCTTTCTATACTTTGCTGGTTCGCCAATTCCTAATTTTATCCAATTGAGAGCCTCTTTCTACACTTTGCTGGTTCGCCAATTCCTAATTTTATCCAATTGAGGACCTCTTTCTACACTTTGCTGGTTTGCTAACTCCTAATTTTATCCAATTGAGAGCCTCTTTCTACACTTTGCTGGTTTGCTAACTCCTAATTTTATCCAATTGAGAGCCTCTTTCTACACTTTGCTGGTTCGCCAACTCCTGATTTTATCCAGTTGCGGGCCTCTTTCTACACTTTGCTGGTTCGCCAACTCCTAATTTTTTTTCCAGTTGCGAGCCTCTTTCTCTAGATTTCCAAACCAATACCAAAAAACCCCACATCCGTGGGGTTTTCATTTAAAACATTTTCGTAATGCGTTTGCGCATTTTTTTCATGTTGCGGGCAGACATTACATCTGTTCTTTGCATAATTCCGTATGCCGCAGCACCTAGACCTATAGTGATTAGAGAAGTCATTGTTTTGTTCATATCCTCTTCACTCCTTGTTTAGGATTACATACTGATCCTTCTGTCGTCCTCAGCAAACAGATCATCCAACGAACTGAGTGTGCCATCTTCCTCTACCTGATGTGTGAATATTTGTCCTTTGTTAACAGATAGTTCGATAAAACATCCCCAGCAGTAATATTGGTTGACACCAATTTTACCGATATCTTTACTTTTACAGTTTGGGCACTTCACAGGGTACACCTCACATCATGGAATTCCTAATTTATAGATACGACGATGACATCTTCACCGATTTTTAAAGGCTCGTTGGTTTTGATTACCTTTTTTCCTTCTGTTATATCAGCAAAAAAGCCATCCGTTACTTCATACCCTATAATAGTGCCCACTTCTTCTGTAAAATATACATCTTCAAGTAAGCCTAATTTTTGACCTTCAGAGGACAAAAGCGGCTTTCGGAATAATCCATGATGGGTGTGTAAAAAATATGTGGGTGTATCGGCTTCATTGTCAAGTAGCTCCAAAAGCGACCTGTCCGAAACCATGACACCATCATCTCCAATGGAGGAGATACTTTCCATAGGGACTACTCGATCTCGTTCAAAAAGTCCTTTCCCTTTCAAGATCAGGGCATTCACCTTGCCATCCGATGTGATACAAAGATCTGAAACTCGGCCGAGCTCTTCGGCAGACTTTTCATCATAGACCGGTAAATCCTTGAGTAGTGAGAACGTCCGCAAAGATAATCGCCACCTCTCCGAACATTACTTATCATTCACTTTCAGATAAGGTGTCATACTGTACAAGAGTTTCCAAAAGAAAAAAGCTGGTATCCCCAGCTTTTATTCGACTTCCATATAATCGTATGGAGTAATTCCTTCCATGCCAATATTTGGGTCGGTTTGGAAAATAACCTCTTGATATGACTTTGCCTCTTCAGGTATTTCAACAGGAATAGGAGCTTCCTCCATTGCACCAAAGGTAGTTTTTAACTTTTCGCACAAGGTTGTTTGACGGTTTGTATCGTTTGCACGTTGAACCCCTTGTCTTAATGCGTCTTCTTCGCCACATAGGATGAGGAAGTTTTTGGCTCTCGTTATGGCTGTGTAAATTAAATTACGTCGTAGCATGCGATAATAACCTTTAACAATCGGTAAAATGACAATCGGGAATTCACTACCCTGTGATTTATGAATGGAACAACAATATGCGTGTGTGATTTGGTTTAAGTCCTGTTTTGTATATGTGACTTCATTGCCTTCAAAATTTATAACAACCATATCCTGTTTTTCTGTGTTTTCTTTTGCATAAAAGATCGACTCGATTTCACCAATATCGCCATTAAACACATTATTTTCAGGCTGATTGACGAGTTGAAGCACCTTGTCACCACGCCGATAAACGATATCTCCATATTTTAATTCCCGCTTACCGTGTACAGGCGGATTAAAAAGCTCCTGCAGCATAACATTTAAACTGTCAATCCCTGCAGGACCGCGATACATTGGTGCCAAAACTTGAATATCCTTAACGGAAAAGCCCTTCTTTTTTGCATTATCCGAAACTTGCTTAACCACTTCAAGTACCTGGTTCTGGTAGCACTTTAAGAAAGAGCGGTCCTTTTTAGGTGAGGAAATATCAGGTGGTAGGGCGCCTTTTTTTATATCATGAGCCAATTCAATAATTGACGAACCTTCTGATTGTCGATAAATATCAGTTAGACGAACGGTTGGTACTACTTCAGATGCCAATAAATCCTTTAATACCTGACCAGGACCGACAGAAGGCAACTGGTCTTCATCCCCTACTAGCACAACTTGGACATGCTCCGGTAGTGATTTAAACAACTGATGTGCAATCCAAATATCGACCATCGAAACTTCATCCACTATCAGCAGCTTGCCATTTATCGGATTATCTTCATCATGACTAAAACCCTCGACTCCATTCCATCCAAGGAGTCGATGGATGGTAACGGCAGGAAGACCTGTTGATTCGCTCATCCGTTTTGCCGCACGACCTGTTGGAGCCACTAATAAAACTGGGAAAGGATTTTCGGAATTATAATCTTTTGGGTCTAAGGAGCAACCGTGCAGTTCTCCGTATAATTCAACGATCCCCTTAATAACGGTTGTTTTCCCCGTACCTGGACCACCTGTTAAGAGGAGCATTGGAGACATAAGTGCTTTTTGGATTGCATCTTTTTGCGAAGGCGCATATTGGACTTTGATCCTTTCCTCAAGTGCACCAAGTGCTAGCAAAAATTCAGACTCTGGAAAAAGATTTTCGTATTCAGTTTGTTCCATTACCCGTTTTATATTTGTAATTAATCCTTTTTCAGAATAATAAAGGGTAGGTAAGTAGACCCTGTCCTCTTCAATAACAAGCTTACTTTCTTCTGTTAAACTTATTATTTCCTTAGAAATATCGGTTGCAACGATTTCTTCACGGCTACTTTGTTCTAATAATTGCTGAACACGAATGATTAAATCCTCTGCAGAAAGGTAGACGTGTCCATCTTGTAATGAATCTTGTTCAAGTATGTATAAGCATCCAGCCTTGATTCGGTCTGGGTGATTTCCAGAAATCCCAAGTTGGCGTCCCAATTCGTCTGCTCTACCGAAACCAATACCTTCAATATCTTCGACTAACTTATACGGGCTATGTTGAAGAATTTCAAGTGTTTGCTCTTTATAGACTTGATAAATCCTCATGGAAAGCTGAGGACCAAATCCATATTGAGAGAGACCAATCATAATCTGTTCAAGACCTTGGTGTTCTTGTAGTGTGTCATAAATCTCTTTGGCCTTGTCTGCTGAAAGTTTATCAACCTCCTGCAAGACGTCTGGGTTTGCGATGATCTTTGAAATGGCTCCTTCACCAAGTGTCTCTACAATTTTTTCTGCTGTCTTCTTCCCAATTCCTTTAAAAAGATCACTTGAGAGGTATTGGACGATTCCTTGTTTAGTATGTGGAATTTCTTTTTGGAATTGTTCAACATGGAATTGGATGCCAAACCGCGGATGCTCCTTTAAGCGACCAAAAAAGATGTATGTTTCATTTTCATGAATTCGAGGGAAATACCCTGTTACAACTGCTTCTTTTTCATTATAGTCTTCATTTGTTTCTTGAAGCCTAATCCGAACGACAGAATACAAATTTTGCTCATTATGAAAGATTGTTACTAAATGAGTACCCTTCATAAATTTTCGTTGTTCATCAAATAAATCTAAAGATTCCTGTTGTTCCATTAAGTATCCCCTCCCCTCATTTATTCACTTAATGCTTCATTTACAATCTTTTTCCCGTTTGCTGCAAGCATATGGTCAGGTTGAATTTCTAATGCTTTTTCAAACATGTCGAGTGCTTTTTCATAATCATTCTTAAAACCTGCATAGGCAACACCTAGATTGTAATAGGCATCTGAGTGATTAGGTTCTAATTCAATTACAGAATGAAACGATTTGATTGCTTCGTCAATTACTGATTCACCTGCTAGGCAGAGGCCATACTGAAATAATGCATCCACATCATTTTCGTTTAATTCAACTGCACGTTTCATATATGGCAGTGCTAATTTTGGCTGGCCAAGCTGAATCAATGTCATCCCTAACATAAAATATGTATCACTATTTTCCAAGCCTGCTTTTAGAGCTTTTTCAAACATATTCTTTGCTTTTAAGAAATCTTCTTGGTTGTAGAGAAGATTACCAATTCCGTAATAAGCCGTTCCCGCTCCTTCGTCAAGCTCAAGTGCTTTTCTAAAAAAAGCAATCGCTCTTTCAGGGTCACCCACAGCCGCTAAAAGATTGCCAAAGTTAATATAGTAAACCGGCTCTTTCGGGTTTTCTTCAATAGCCTGAGTAAAGCATTTAGCTGCTTCTTCGTACTTACCTTCTTGCATATATTCAATGCCTTGTTTATTTAAATCCAATGATATTCAACTCCAGAATCGACTTTTTTTGCACTCATATTATAACACAGGAAAACCCCAACCCTAAATATAGAGTTGAGGTTTCTTCATCCAACATATGTTAGACGTTCTTCATTTTTAAAGACTTTATCAATTGTTGCACCACCGAGGCATTCGTCCCCATTATAGAAAACGACTGCTTGACCTGGTGTTACCGCACGAATGGGCTCATCAAAAATGACTTTAACTGTATTGTCATCCACCTTTTTAACCGTTACTGCATTATCCGGTTGACGATAACGGAATTTTGCTGTACATTTTACTTCCTCTTCAGGTTTCATATCCGAAACCCAGCTAACATTAGTAGCTAAAATGGAATCTGAATATAGAAACTCATTGTGGAAACCTTGGTCAACATAAAGAATATTTTTCTTAAGGTCTTTTCCAATTGCAAACCACGGTTCTCCGCTTCCACCAATTCCAAGGCCATGACGTTGACCAATCGTATAATACATTAAGCCATCATGTTTACCTTTTACTTCACCTGAAAAAGTGACCATGTCGCCTGGTTGAGCAGGTAAATAATTGCTTAAGAATTCTTTAAAATTACGTTCTCCAATAAAGCAAATCCCGGTACTATCTTTTTTTGTAGCAGTCGCAAGGTTTGCTTCTTTTGCAAGCTCCCGCACCTTTGACTTTTCTATATTCCCGATTGGAAACATGACCTTTGAAAGTTGTTCCTGTGTAAGTTGATTTAAGAAATAAGTTTGGTCCTTATTCTCATCTACCCCACGAAGCATCTTGTATTCTCCGTCTCTGAACTCAACACGAGCGTAGTGGCCAGTCGCAAGATAATCAGCACCCAGTGTTAAAGCATGCTCTAAAAAGGCTTTAAATTTAATTTCTTTATTACACATCACATCTGGATTTGGTGTTCTACCTGCTTTATACTCATCCAAAAAGTAGGTAAAGACTTTGTCCCAATATTGCTTTTCGAAATTGACCGCGTAGTAAGGAATGCCGATCTGGTTACAAACTCGGATTACGTCTTCATAATCTTCAGTGGCAGTACATACCCCATTCTCATCGGTATCATCCCAGTTTTTCATAAATATCCCGATTACATCATAGCCTTGCTCTTTTAGTAAAAGGGCTGCAACTGATGAGTCTACTCCACCAGACATCCCGACTACTACTCGAGTATCTTTAGGATCTTTCATATTTCCACCTCCTATTTCGTTAATCGTGAAACGATTTTTGCTGTTTCTAATGCTGCAGTTTTTATATCTTCAATTGTATTTCCAATACCAAAGCTAAAACGTATAGATGAAGCGATTCGGTCCGAATCTTTTCCAAACATCGCAACCAGGACATGAGAAGGATCAATCGATCCAGCTGTACACGCTGACCCACTCGAAGCTGCAATTCCTTCTAAATCTAAGTTAACAAGCATAGACTCGACATTTGTACCAGGAAAATAGATATTTAACACATGTGGTAAAGACTTCGCTAAGTCACCATTCACTTCAAATGAGATATCTTGTTCTTTTAATACTGAAACAAAAGCCTCTTTGAAATCTTGGTATAGAGCGTTTTTTTCGTTCATTGTTTTCTTCGCCAACTGTGCAGCAGTTTGTAATCCAATTATTCCTGCTACGTTTTCTGTCCCTGCACGACGTTTCTTTTCTTGTTCTCCTCCAAATAGAAGAGGAGCTAACTTTACTCCATCTCTCATAAATAAAAAACCGGTTCCCTTAGGGCCATTTATTTTATGAGCTGAAACGGACAACAAGTCAATTTTATAATGATTGACATCTATATCAACCAGTCCATATGCTTGGACGGCATCTGTGTGAAAAACTGCCTGATGATCCTGAAGAAGTTCTCCAATTTCCTTAATCGGTTGTATGGCTCCAACCTCATTATTGCCAAACATGATTGTCACAAGGATAGTTTCCGGAGTTAGTGCCGCTTCAACGTCTTTGACAGAAACGAGTCCAGCCTCATTAACTGGTAAATACGTAACTGTAAATCCTTGTTTCTCCAGATTTTCACAAGTATGAAGTACGGCATGATGTTCGATGGCAGACGTAATGATGTGTTTACCTTTTCCTTGCATCTTCATAGCAGTTCCAATAATGGCTAAATTATCTGCCTCAGTACCACCGCTTGTAAAGATAATCTCGTTTGGTTTTGCATTGATTGAATCGGCAATGGTTTGTCTTGCTTCATCAACTGCATGACGACTTTTTCGTCCGAAAAAATGAATGCTTGACGGATTGCCAAATGCCTCTGTCATAAAGGGAAGCATACTCTTTACAACATCAGGGTGCATGGGCGATGTGGCTGCATGATCTAAATAAATATGCTGCATCTGATCAGCCCTCCTTTTTTAAAAAAGTAACGTTATTATGACATGTTTTTCTTAAATGTAAAACATATATGCATCGTTTCCATCGCTATGGCTTGCGAGGTCTTCGAGTGTAGTACTGTCTAGTACTTCTTTTACAGCATCTCGTATTCGTATCCATAATTCCCGTTTTGCTGGCTCTTCATCCTCTAGAACTTCTACAGGGCTAATTGGTCCCTCAAGAACGAGAATAACATCTCCTGCTGTAATTTTTGTAGGTTCATCCCCTAATACATAGCCTCCATAGGCACCACGAATACTTTTCACCAATCCTGCATTACGTAAAGGTGATATTAATTGTTCAAGATAATGTTCAGAAAGTTCGTGTTTTGCTGCAATTGATTTTAGGGAGAGCGGTCCTTTTCCATGATTTTTTGCAAGTTCAATCATGATTGTGAGACCATATCTACCTTTTGTTGATATTTTCATTCACTTTCACCTCTAATTACTAAAATGATTCACTTCAACTACTCGTGTCTTCGCCAATTTCTGTTTTAATACATCATGCATTCGTTGAGTTTGTGGCAATGCAAAACCTGCGATATAGCCAATACCTACACAATATATTAAAGTTCCGATAAAAACAGGTCCTCCTAACAACCAACCAATCGTTAGTACAATAATTTCCATTCCTGTACGTATATATTGCACTTTCCAATTAGTGAGTTGGGTTAGTGCTAACATCAGACTGTCTCTTGGACCTGCACCAACACTCGCTGATATATAGATTCCCATCCCATATCCGTTAATAAGTAATCCCATCAACAGCATGATTAATTTCCCGATAAAACTTTCTGGTGTTACAAGGAAAGGAGCCATCATGAACATATCAATGAAAATACCTACTGATATCATATTTAAAAAAGCACCAATTTGAGGCAGTCGCTTTAATAATAATGAGGATAGGAACAAAACAAAAAAGCCGACAATGATCGACCATGAGCCAATAGTAAGACCAATTTGTTTAAATAGTCCGATATGCAAAACATCCCAGGGTGATGCCCCAAGCTCTGCTTTGATTATCATGACTACCCCCAATGACATGATTAACATCCCGATAAAAAAAGTAGACCACTTCAAAATGTGGCGGCTAAAGCTAATCTGTGCTCGCAATTTCCTCACTCCATCTCTTATGTCTCCCACTGTTGTATAACTTTTCTCTATTTGCTATTTCGATTTCGTCTAAACTCACGACATTATATCATAAATTGCATTGTATTTGTATTTTATCGGGTCGAAACGTATGATAAAGTTGATGTACATACATTAAAATTATTAGGATTTTGTTGGCTAAGGGGATGAATGTTTTGCTTTTTGAATCACTTATCGAAGCACCTTTATCGTACCGAATGCGCCCCAAGCATATTGAAGAAATTCTTGGACAAAAGCATATTATTGGTAAGGATACAGCTTTATATAAAATGATTATGAATGGACATGTTCCTTCCATCTTACTTTACGGTGAACCTGGAATTGGAAAAACTTCCATTGCAACAGCGATTGCTGGTACGGTTGATATGCCCTTTATCTCAATTAATGCAACAACTGCTGGGAAAAAGGATATAGAGGATGCTGTTTCAACCGCAAAAGCGGAAGGGAAGTTAATATTTTTCATTGATGAAGTCCATCGTTTTAACAAAGCGCAACAAGATTATTTGCTTCCACATGTTGAAAGAGGTTTGATATCATTAATCGGGGCAACAACGGAAAACCCGTTCCATGATGTAAACCCTGCGATTCGGAGCAGATGTGGACAGATTAAAGAGCTTCGTCCATTAACAAAAGAAAATATAAAAGAATTAATATTGCGTGCATTAGCGGATTCAGAACGTGGACTTGGCGATTTACAAATTTCAATTTCAGAAGAAGCAATAGATCTCATTTCATCGTCCACAAAAGGAGATGCACGTTCTGCTATGAATGTGTTAGAGGATGTTGTTATGGCCTCAAAAGTGAGAGACAGTGAAGTCGTTGAAGTTGACATAGAGCTAGTTAAGGAATGTGTTGAAAATAAGGGCTTTTCCCATGACAAAGATGGGGATCTTCATTATTCACTTCTCTCCTGTCTTCAAAAAAGTATCCGTGGTAGTGATGTAAATGCGGCGTTACATTATTTAGCTAGACTAATTGAAGGTGGAGATTTAGTTTCAATTTGCAGACGTCTAACGGTAATTGCCTATGAAGATATTTCAATCGCTGCACCTGAGGTTGGGGCTCATACAATTGCTGCTTGCCAGGCTGTAGAACGATTAGGGCTGCCAGAGGCACGCATTCCACTAGCAAATGTTGTGATTGAACAGTGTCTATCACCCAAAACAAATAGTGCTTATAAATCACTGGATAAGGCAATTGAAGATATTCGAAAGGGAAATATCGGGGAAATTCCAGATCACCTGCGAGATGCCCATTACAGCGGTGCAAAAGAATTAGGTCATGGAATTGGCTATAAATATCCACATGACTATCCAAATGGATGGGTTAAGCAGCAATACTTACCAGAACTACTAAAGAACAGAAAATACTTTAAACCCAAACAAAATGGACAAGAAAAATATTTTGCAAAAGTATATGATCGACTTGAACAATTACAAAAAGAGGGGGAGAAATAGACTAAACTATTTCTTCCCCCTTATTTATTAAGCAGCAACATCACGTTTCGTAAAGACAAACCACGTTAATGTATTAAAAATGACAAAATAAATAATTAACATAATAACTGAAAATGTCATCGTCATTCCTTCAACTAGAACATATCCAGTTAAATATTGAGATAAATCTGTATTCGCAAATAGAATATATTTTGCCCACTCAAACTTTGTGGCCAAAAGGGCTGTAACATTCACTCCTACAAACATTAAGAAGATTGCTAAACCAATTGCTAGACCACTATTTCTAAAAATAGTAGAAATCATAAATGCAAATGTTGACATCATGATTAAATTAATTGATTTTAATCCGAAGACCCCGAGAATATGTGAAACCATATGAACCTCATGTACGGCGCCATCTCTATAAACAAGGTGAGGTGTAGAGCCTTCGATACCAAAGAATATACTACCTACTAAAAATGAAACTACAAATAGTAAAACTAAAGAAAATAACGCAAACAAAATGGTAGCTAAATATTTTGACAGAAGAATCTTCGCTCTTGATACTGGTCGTATTAATAATAATTTAATGGTTCCCCAAGTAAATTCAGAGGCAACACTACTCGCACCAACAACTATTGTAAACAATGTAATCAATGAAACAATTTCTGCAGCAATCGTCATAAAATTCCAGGTAGATCTAGATTCCACCGGAGCAATATCATGCTCGATTCGATATTCATTAATCGCTAATTCTTTTTTTGATATATCCTTTACCATGTCAGGTAAGTCTTCGCTCGCTAAATCTGTCTTATACATTTCATTCTGTTGTTGTAAGTTTTGTTTCCATTGTTCATCAACAGAGTCTGAAGCAGTGATATTCATAACAATTCCTACAACTACAGCTACTGCTATCAATATTACAAGCATAATCCAAGTGGAAATTCGACGGTAAATTTTCATATTTTCATTTTGTATCAGTTTCACGATATTAGCCAATTCTGCTACCTCCTGTTACTTCTAAGAATCGGTCTTCTAGTGATTTGGAAAGCTGTGTGATTCCAAACACCTGAATCTCATTTTTTACAAGACTAGCATTTATTTGCGGGATCATCCCATGTTCAATGTTAAGTTCAATTCCTTTTTCGGTTTGTTTTACTTCAAGTGCAGGGTATTCAGCTGATAGTATTGATAGAGTTTTTTCTACATTACCCACTTGGAAATGGACTCTAATGCTTGTTTCTTCATTCATAAAATCAGTGACTTTTTGTACACCCACTAATCTACCATCTTGTATAATTCCAATCCGATCACACATCATTTCCATTTCAGAGAGCAAGTGACTGGAAACAATTACAGCTAAGCCTTCTTCCCTAGCAAGCTTTCGAATATAATCGCGAACTTCACGAATTCCAGCAGGATCTAATCCATTTGTTGGTTCGTCTAGAATCAAAATCGAAGGACTGTGTAATAATGCTTGAGCAATACCTAAGCGCTGTCGCATCCCCAATGAATAGGTTTTAACCTTCTCATTGATTCTCTTTTCAAGACCAACAAGCTTTGTTACCTCAAGGATTCTATCTTTTGATACACCGTTTACCATCCTTGCATAGTGAACAAGATTTTGATATCCCGTTAAAAACTTATACATTTCCGGGTTTTCAACAATGCCGCCAATATGTCTTACAGCTTGTTCAAAATTCTTGGCAACATTTGTTCCTTTTATCATGACTTCACCATCAGTGATGGACATTAGCCCTACAAGCATTCGAATCGTAGTCGTTTTACCAGCGCCGTTTGGCCCTAAAAAGCCGAAAACTTCACCTGGATATACATCAAAGGAAATTCCCTTAATGATTTCTTTTTTACCAATTGTCTTTTTTACATTTTTTAATTGTAAAACTGGTTGCACATTTTTTCCCCCTATCAGTTTGTGAGATTCATTTGTGTAGAATCTCGTTCGCCGTTTACCGGATTATGCGACAATACTACTTACGTATTATAGATGAAAAAGTTCCCATTTTTTTAGGTTATGAGAGAAATTAACAATACTTTTACATTGCAAATGCAGTCCCTGTACTCCTTATGTAGTATTTTCTTTTTGATAAAACTACTAATGTATAAAACAAATAGAACGTGGTCATGCTAGATATAAAGAAAAAATCTATTATTTTAAATCAATTAAAGTGTTCAAAAAAGAGGTTGAAAAGGACCGAGTAGTTCAAGGCGGCGCAGCTTTGAGTACCGGAACGTATGCAGTTAATACGTGAGGAACGAAAAAGCTAGCCAACGACTTCCACAGGATGTGGTGACTTCGACGTTCGACACAGGACGTGTCGGTATTTAGTCGAAGATCCTCTTGTATCGCGGCATTTTCTGCCGACTTTTTGAACATCATCTAAAGGGAGTTGGTTATATGAAAGTAAGACAAGACGCATGGTCACATGAAGATGATTTATTATTAGCTGAAACTGTTTTACGCTACATACGTGAAGGTGGAACTCAATTAGCTGCTTTTGACGAAGTAGGCGATAAATTAAACCGTACATCAGCGGCATGTGGGTTTAGATGGAATGCGGAAGTCCGAAATAATTATGAGCAAGCAATTGCTATTGCAAAAAAGCAGCGTAAAGAAAGAAAACGAGCATTAGAAAGAATGAACAAGGATAAAGGAACATCTCAAGAAAAAACAGTCAGTCAGGAGGCATTTGTAGAAGAAACACCTGCACCTGTTTATATCGAGGAGGTTTCTGCGGAACTAATCCCTTCATCTAAACCATTCAGTAATCCAATCAATAATTCAATTACGCTTGAAGATTGTATTTCATTCTTGTCTTCATTACGTCATAATGATTTTCTTTCGAATCAGTTAGAAATGGAAAATAATCGTTTGCATCGTGAAAACGAATCATTAAAGCAACAAACTAAAGAGCTTGAGAAGAGACTTGAAAAGTTATCTGACCAACAGACTATCATTCAAGAAGACTACCAAGCACTTGTACAAATTATGGACCGTGCAAGACGCTTAGTAATGTTTGAAGATACAGAGGATCGTAACTCCCCGACATTCCGAATGGATAAAAACGGGAATCTTGAGCAATTAGCAAAATAGGAAAAACGTGGCTATCATGGCCACGTTTTTTTATGAGTCCTTAACTCTAGTTATTTTGATGTCCTTCAGCAATTCCCGAACAACATAGCTAGCCATTATTAGTCCACAAGCGGATGGAACAAACGCATTAGAGGATGGTGGCATTTTTGCTTTACGAATTTTAGCATTCTCATCAGTGATTTCCTTACGAACATCTTCCCGAATAACGATTGGGCTTTCATCTGAGAACACAACCGGAATACCTTTACGGATTCCTTCTTTTCTTAATTTGGTACGGATTACCTTTGCAATTGGATCCGTATGAGTTTTTGAAATATCTGCAATCATAAAACGGGTTGGATCCATCTTATTTGCAGCACCCATACTTGAGATGATTGGAATATTTCGTTGTAAACATTCCTTCATAAGATGAATTTTATACATAATCGTATCTGATGCATCAACAACAAAGTCTAGATCATAGCTAAAAAATTCTTCGTAAGTTTCTTCTGTATAAAACATTTTAAGAGCGATTACTTCACAGTCAGGATTAATATCTGCGATACGCTCCTTCATTACGTCTACTTTTGATTGACCAATAGTAGAAAGTAAAGCAGGTAACTGACGGTTAATATTTGTGATATCCACATTGTCCTTATCTACGAGGATTAATCGTCCAACACCAGAGCGTGCGAGCGCCTCTACTGAGAAAGAACCAACGCCACCCACTCCAAGAACAGCTACTGTACTGTTTTTAAGGATATCTACCCCGCGCTTACCTACTGCTAGTTCATTTCGTGAAAATTGGTGTAACATATCTTCAACTCCATTGGGTATCAAATTCAATGTGATTTTTATTTTTACCAGAACTAGAATATAACATACTTTCGACACATTTCAAGTATTTCTATGTGAATTTATGTGTTTTAAATATAAAAACATAAAAAACCCCTGTTCACACAATGTAAACAAGGGTTTGTTCTTGTATAAAGTATCCTTAGAAGTCCCAATCGTGCAGTCGATGCCTTAGTTTTGAACCCGCTCACCGCAGGTGGGCACCCTGTTTCGACTTTTGTAAGTCCTCTTTTTAAGTATAGATGAGGCATTTACGCAAGTGCGAAAACTCCGGGCTCCCGTATAATCTATTGTTCGGTCAAAACAATAGGTTATACGACAAACACATCAGGACTTCTAACTTTAAAGGATGTTCAAAAAGTGCGGTGAATATGACACATCGAATTTCCACGTTGCCTTGCTTCTCCGGTACTCAAAGCTGCGTCCCTTGAAATTCTCGGTCCTCTTCATCCACCTTTTTGAACTTTATTTCTTGTCAACATATTAACACACGAAATTCGTCTTTACAAGTTGACCTAAAAGGGTTTTGTTCGCTATTTTCGTACATTTAACGACAAATACAAGTCATTTAATTGCGCTTTGCTAACTTCACCAGGAGCGTCTGTTAAAAGATCACTTGCACTTGCAGTTTTAGGGAAAGCAATCGTATCACGTAAGTTAGTTCTACCTGCTAGAAGCATGACTAGTCGGTCTAAACCTAGTGCAATACCACCATGTGGTGGAGTACCATATTCAAATGCTTCTAATAGGAATCCGAACTGTTCTCTTGCTTCCTCATCTGTAAATCCTAAAACGTTGAACATTTTTTCTTGGATATCGCGTTCGAAAATACGGAGTGAACCTCCACCTAATTCATACCCATTTAATACAAGGTCATACGCCTGTGCTTTGACTTCCCATGGCTTGCTTTCAAGTAGCTCAATATCCTCTCTCGCTGGCATTGTAAACGGATGGTGAGCTGCATAATAACGACCATCTTCTTCATCAAATTCTAAAAGTGGCCAGTCCGTTACCCAAAGGAAATTAAACTTAGATGCATCGATTAAATCAAGGTCTTTTCCAAGTTTTAAACGTAGTGCTCCAAGTGCATCTGCAACTACATTTGGTTTATCTGCTACAAAGAATAGTAAGTCTCCCGCTGTAGCTTCTAAAACAGTTCTTAATGCTTTTTGCTCATCTGCATCAAAAAACTTTGCGATTGGCCCTTTTAACTCATCTTCTTCAACTTTTAACCATGCAAGTCCTTTTGCACCGTAACGATTTACATATTCAGTAAGGCCGTCAATGTCTTTACGAGTATATTTATCTGCAGCACCTTTTGCATTGATTGCTTTTACCTGCCCACCAGTCGCTACTGCATTGCTGAACACTTTAAATCCGCTATCTTTTACAACTTCAGAAAGATTAATTAATTCCATTTCAAAGCGCGTATCAGGTTTATCTGAGCCGTAACGGTTCATTGCATCTGCATACGTTAATCGAGGCAATGGAAGTTCGATATCCATACCTTTTACGTCCTTCATTAATTTCTTCATCATTTGTTCTGTCATAGCAATGATGTCCTCTTGACTCATGAAGGACGTTTCAATATCGATTTGTGTAAATTCAGGCTGTCTGTCTGCACGTAAGTCTTCATCTCTAAAACAACGTGCAATCTGGTAATAACGATCAAATCCACCCACCATCAATAATTGTTTAAATATTTGTGGTGATTGTGGAAGTGCGTAAAACTCACCTGGGTGGACACGGCTTGGTACAAGATAATCACGTGCGCCCTCTGGTGTACTCTTTGTTAAAATCGGTGTTTCAATGTCTAAGAAGCCTTCGCCATCTAGATACTCGCGAATGGATTTTGTAACATTGTGACGCATTTGGAATGTTTCAAACATAGCCGGTCTACGAAGATCTAAATAACGATATTTCAAACGTAAATCTTCTGAAACCTCTGTACGATCTTCAATCATAAATGGAGGTGTTTTTGCTTCATTTATGATATTTATATCAGAAACCTTGATTTCGATTTTTCCAGTCGGGATATTGTTGTTTATTGTTGCTTCATCACGAGCTACAACAATACCTTCTACACCTAGTACATACTCATTTCTTACCGTTTCAGCAATTTCTAATGCTTCCTTAGATTCTTCAGGATTAAATACGATTTGAACAATTCCACTTCTGTCTCTTAGATCAATAAAAATAAGTCCACCTAGGTCTCTGCGTCTTTGAACCCATCCCTTTAGTGTTACTTTTTCACCAATTGCTTGTTCGGTTATTTCACCACAATAATACGTTCTACCAGACATGTTTCCCACTCCTAATGACTTTTTTCAACTATATATGATATCAATTGCTCAAGTTGGACTTCTTCTTGATGACCTGAATCCATGTTCTTCACGTTAATAACTTTTCTTTCCAATTCTTCATCGCCCAAGATCGCAACAAATTTGGCTTGTAATCTGTCAGCTGCTTTGAATTGGCCTTTTACTTTTTTATTTAGATAGTCCTTTTCTGCAACCAATCCTGCTTTTCTAAGTTCATTCACGAGGAATACAGATTTAGCTGATGCAGCCTCTCCGATAGCAGCTACATAGCAATCCACTCTTTCTTCAACTGGTAGTTCAATACCTTCTGCATTCAGAGCGGCTAAGAGTCTTTCAATACTTAACGCAAAACCGATACCTGGAGTTTCAGGTCCACCAAGACTTTCAACTAAACCATTGTAGCGTCCACCACCACAAAGTGTTGTAATGGCTCCAAAGCCCTCTGCATCACTCATAATCTCAAATGCAGTATGGTTATAGTAATCTAAACCTCTTACAAGTCCAGAATCAACTTCGAAGTCAATTTCTAAATCAGTTAAGTAAGACTTTACCTTATTGAAATATTCACTTGATTCGGCATTTAAATATTCCAAAATCGAAGGTGCCGTGTGCATTAATTCATGGTCCCTGTCCTTTTTACAATCGAGGATACGCATTGGATTTTTCTCAAGTCTAGAATTACAGTCTGAGCAAAACTCATCAATTCTAGGTGAAAAATGTGCGATTAGCGCATCGCGGTGTGCACTTCTACTAGATTTATCACCAAGGCTGTTAATGACAAGTTTCAACTTTTTCAATCCAAGTGATTTGTAGATTTCCATCGCGAGTGCGATAACTTCTGCATCGATACTAGCATCGTTGCTTCCTAATGCCTCAACTCCAAATTGGACAAACTGACGGAACCGACCTGCTTGCGGTCGTTCATAACGGAACATAGGGCCGCAGTAGTAAAGCTTGGTTGGTTGTGATGGGTTACCAAACATTTTGTTTTCTACATATGAGCGAACTACAGCTGCTGTACCTTCAGGTCGAAGGGTTAGGCTTCGTTCCCCACGATCTTCAAAGGTGTACATTTCTTTTGTTACGATGTCGGTGGTCTCCCCTACACTTCGTAAGAAAAGTTCTGTATGTTCAAATATTGGCGTCCGTATTTCCTTATAATTAAATCTTTTGCATATATCTCGGGCCATCTCCTCGATATATTGCCATTTTTCCACATTACCTGGAAGGATGTCTTGCGTTCCTCTAGGAATATTAACCATTTATTTACTCCTCCTTACTCAAAGAAAAGATATGTATTTACACATCTGGGATAACAAACAAAACAAAAAAGCTCCCATCCCTACAATTTCTTGTAGGGACGAGAGCTTATAGTTCCCGTGGTGCCACCCTAGTTAAAACCTAACGCCAAATAATCGGCGAATCTCTTCGTTAGCAGTGTTTTCTACATACTCATACACCAAAAAACGTGCACTCCGTCTACCGAAATCTTGCTACCTCGACCTTCTTGGTCTTTTAGAGACTTTAGATTTTCACTCGATCAGTTAACGCCTGAAACGTTCAACTCCTAGTAGAGCAAATTGCTTTTTCAGAGAGAAACCTAAGAGGTGTTCGTTCAATAAGTCATCATGTAGGAATGCTTGCAGCCTATGACATTCCCTCTCTATTCATGTGTAGTCCTATTTACTTTTCCCCATCACTGGTTCATAATATCATATTTTTTTGTAGAATTTTATATTATCATACGTATGAACTCGATACATGTCAAGTTTATGATTCAATTTTTTATTTTTTTTAGAACAAAAAGGTTATTTTAGGAACGATGTAATTGTTTTTTTAAGTTTCGTACATCTTTAACTGAAACACCAAATTCACTAGCTAATTCCACATAGGTTGATGATTGTTCCTTCTGAATAAAGTCGTGGAAATCAACCCCGAATAGATTTCCTCCTGTATTTTGTACATTGTTGCTTTTTTCGCTAAATCTCATCCTTTTCGCCCCTTTTTCATGGTAAGATATTACGTATCTTTCCCTTTTTTAAGAAATTATTTCTTTTAAACAGGAATTTTTTTATTTTTAGCGAATCTTTATAAAGCTATGCTTTTTACTCAAGGAGGCTTTTACGTGTTACACAAGATTTTTAAAATAGGACTAGCGTTCCTACTCGCGATTATTTTTTCAGTTACAACCAACCCGGGAAATCTTACAAAAGCTGAACAAATCGCAATTATTGACACCACCATACTAAACGTGAGGGACGGCCCCGGACTCTCCTACTCAAGAACTGCACAGGTCAAACAAGGAGAGAAATTTACCATCATCGAAAGAAAAAATGATTGGGTAAAGTTACAACTTTCTACTGGAAAAACAGGCTGGGTAGCTTCTTGGCTTATTAAAGAAACTCAAACTAATTCTACCCAATCCGGTACTTCGTCCACCGTTGTTTCAACTGTAGATGGACTTAGATTTCGTAGCGGTCCAGGAACAGGATTCCAAGTGATCGGATCGTTAAACAAGGGAAATGAAGCTGGTTTTATTGAAGCAAATGATAATTGGTCAAAAATCTCTTATAAAGGACATATTGGCTGGGTTTCCTCACAATTCTTAACAACAAAGCAAACATCTGGTTCTACGAATTCAAAACCAAATTCAAATTCTGGTACATCAAAGAAAACAGGAACTGTTACAGCTTCAATCTTAAATGTACGCGATCAACCTAATTCGCAAGGAAGAATTGTAGGAAAGTTAAAGCAAAATGCTACTGTTACGATTACTAATGAAAGAGAAAAATGGTTAGAAATTAAATTTAGCAGTGGCTCTGCTTGGATACATAGGGATTTTGTTGCAGGCATTTCTTCTTCAGGAGAAAAACCATCTCAGCCTGCTGCACCTCCACAAAGTCCAACAAATCAAGGAAAAATTGGAAAAGTGACAGCATCCAGCTTAAATGTGCGAGATAGTGGCTCCCTTTCAGGGAGAATCATTGGCAGTTTGAAGCAGGGGAATAAAGTCACTATTCATGAAGAAGTAAATAATTGGAGCCATATTACGTTGCCAAATGGGAATAAAGGATGGGTCGCTAGTTGGTATCTTGACGTTCAGTTGGATTCACAACGTGAAACCCCAAACAACTCTGAATCTACTGTAAAGATTCTTTACAATGGAACAAATATTCGTTCAGGTTCATCTACTTCAACTTCAGTGGTTGCTCGTGCGAATGAAGGGGATTCCTTTGCAATGGTAGCAAAGGAGGGTGACTGGTATAAAATCAACCTTCCCGGCAATAAAATTGGATATGTTGCAGGTTGGCTCGTTTCCTTTAGTGGATCAAACCAAATTGTAGAAAGACCTGGTGTTAATCAATATTTAAAGGGAAAAACTATCGTGATTGATCCTGGTCATGGCGGAAATGATAGTGGAGCCATTGGAGTAAGTGGTACTTATGAGAAAACACTAAATCTACGTACAGCAAGAATGGTATTTGATAAATTAAGTGCATCAGGTGCAAATGTAGTTCTGACACGAAATAGCGATAATTATGTCAGTCTTCGCTCAAGAGTGAGTATTTCACATTATCGAAGTGCAGATGCTTTTGTAAGTATCCATTATGATAGCATTTATGATCGAAATGTTCGTGGCGTTACATCCTATTATTATAAAAACAGCGATGTTGGACTCGCTTCTAACATTCAAAAAGAGTTAGTCAAGAATACAGGATTTAAAAACAGAGAACACCGTCTAGGTAATTATCAAGTGTTACGTGAGAACCTTAATCCATCTGTTTTATTAGAATTAGGATTTCTCAGTAATCCGACTGAAGAATATACAGTTAACACAAATACGTTCCAAGAAAATGTTTCGAATGGAGTCTATTATGGACTAGCTCAATATTTTAAGGGAAAATAATTTTTCAACAAAAATGCCCCAAAAGCAAATCGCTTTTGAGGCATTTTTTATTTACTCTCAATGATTAAAGTAACTGGTCCAACATTTGTGAATTGAACATCCATCATTGCTCCAAATGAACCTGTTTCAACATGTACACCTTTTTCACGAATTTCTGCATTAAAAAGGTCATACATTTTTTCTGCAAATTCAGGTTTAGCAGCGTCCATAAAGTTTGGACGCCTTCCCTTTCGGCAATCCCCGTATAACGTGAATTGAGATACTGAAAGAATATCTCCTTTAACATCAAGCAGTGATTGATTCATTTTCCCTTCATCATCTTCAAAAATACGAAGGTTCACAATCTTGTCTGCTACATATTTAATATCTTCCAATGTATCGGTATGTGTAATTCCAACTAAAAGCATTAAACCATTTTTAATGGCTCCGACTACTTCATTTTGAACCACTACACTCGCGTTTTTTGCACGTTGTACAACAACTTTCATGACAACTTATCTCCTAACTCATGACACGTCGAACTGAATAAATATCACGAATTTGCTTAATCCGTTCTACAACTTTATGAAGATGACTTACATTTTGTATGGAAATCGACATGTTGATTGTAGCTACTTTATTACGGTCGGATCTTCCGGAAACAGCTGAAATATTCGTCTTTGTTTCATTAACAGCCTGAAGAACCTCATTTAATAATCCACGACGATCAAATCCGTTTAACTCAATTTCAACATTAAATTCTTTACGATCATTTATATTACTTTCCCATTCAACCTCAATGAGTCGCTGCTGAGCATCCTCAGTATGAACATTTTGACAATCTGCACGATGTACGGATACACCTCTACCTTTAGTAATGAATCCAACAATTTCATCTCCAGGTACCGGATTACAACATTTTGAGAGGCGGATTAGTAAGTTATCAATCCCTTGAACCTGTACGCCCGAATCACGTCTTTTCGAACGAGATGAAACTTGTTTAACCTCAGATACGGTTTCAATAACTTGTTCTAAGTCACGCTGTTTTCTCAATTTATCAGTCAATCGATTTGCAATTTGAGCTGCAGTAATGCCGTTATATCCAATCGCTGCATACATATCCTCTTCATTTGAAAAATTAAATTTCTCAGCAACCCTTTTTATATTATCAGGTGTTAAAATATCCTTTACTTCAAATTCCAAGTTGCGAATTTCTTTTTCAACAAGCTCTTTCCCTTTTTCAATATTCTCTTCACGACGTTGCTTTTTGAAGAACTGACGAATCTTATTTTTAGCTTGGGATGTTTGGGCGAGTTTAATCCAGTCCTGGCTTGGGCCATAGGAATGCTTCGAAGTTAGTATCTCAATGATATCCCCTGTTTTCAACTGATAATCTAAGGTCACCATTTTTCCATTTATTTTTGCACCAATTGTTTTATTACCAATTTCCGAGTGAATGCGGTATGCAAAGTCAATCGGAACAGAACCAGATGGTAATTCTATGACATCACCTTTAGGTGTAAAGACGAAAACCATGTCAGAAAACAAATCAATTTTTAAGGACTCCATAAATTCTTCGGCATTTGACGCATCATTTTGCCATTCTAATATTTCACGGAACCATGTTAATTTTTCCTCAAATGACGATTGTGTGTTGACCTGTTTCCCTTCTTTATATGCCCAATGCGCTGCAATCCCGTATTCGGCAATTTGGTGCATCTCAACAGTTCGAATTTGAACTTCCAGTGGGTCACCCTTCGGACCAATTACTGTAGTGTGTAAGGATTGATACATATTTGGCTTAGGCATCGCAATATAATCTTTGAATCTTCCTGGCATCGGCTTCCAGCAAGTATGGATGATTCCTAAGACTGCATAACAATCTTTAATGCTATTTACAACGATTCTTACTGCAAGTAGATCATAAATCTCATTAAATTGTTTATTTTGGAGAACCATTTTCCGATAAATGCTATAGATATGTTTAGGTCGGCCTGAAATATCAGCTTTGATCGAAACCTCATCAACATGTTCTTTAACATCTTTAATGACTTCCTCGAGATACTCCTCGCGTTCCGCACGTTTCTTTTTCATCAGGTTAACAATCCGATAGTATTGCTGTGGATTTAAATATCTTAAAGCTGTATCTTCAAGCTCCCATTTAATTTTAGATATCCCAAGTCGATGTGCTAATGGAGCAAAAATTTCAAGCGTCTCATTGGAAATCCTGCGCTGTTTTTCTGGTGGGAGATGCTTTAAAGTACGCATGTTGTGCAATCGGTCAGCTAGCTTGATTAAAATAACACGAATGTCCTGAGCCATTGCAACAAACATTTTACGATGATTTTCAGCCTGTTGTTCTTCCTGAGATTTGTATTTAATTTTTCCTAACTTTGTGACTCCATCGACAAGCATCGCTACTTCCGGAGTAAATGCATCACTAATTTCTTGAAGCGTTACATTCGTGTCTTCCACTACATCGTGTAGAAAACCACCCGCAATTGTTGAAGGATCCATCTCAAGATCAACTAAAATGCCTGCCACTTGAACGGGGTGAATGATGTACGGTTCACCAGATTTGCGAAACTGCTCGCGATGAGCTTCTTCAGCAAATTTATAAGCTCGTTCAATAAATTCCAGATCCTTATTATTCAAATATTTTCTTGCCTTTTCTATCACTTGCTCAGGAGTTAAGACCTGTTCGTTTGCCATGGATTTTATCACCTTTTTATAAATTGAAGATTCAAATATAGTCTCTTTGAATCATTTTTAAAATATAGAATTAAAAAGATTATTGTTTCTATTATCTTGAAAATCTTGATAGATGTAAAGGGAAATAACATAAATATAAACTATAAAGTCTAAAAATTCTTTACCTACGGGTTGTAGAAAGGATTCTATTAAAAAAAGCACTCAATCTGAGCGCTTTTCAATTTACATCTTAATACTGCATAAGGGTTAATACATCATAACCATCGAGCTTGTCACGACCATCTAGGTAAGTAAGTTCGATAAGGAATGCGATTCCTGCAACAATACCACCAAGCTGTTCTACAAGTTTAATTGTTGCTTCGATTGTTCCACCAGTAGCTAATAAGTCATCTGTGATTAATACACGTTGACCCGGTTTAATAGCATCTTTATGGATTGTTAAAACATCTTTACCGTACTCAAGGCCATAATCCACTTTAATTACATCTCTAGGTAGTTTTCCTTCTTTTCTAACAGGAGCAAATCCTACACCATGTGAATAAGCGACTGGACACCCAATAATGAAACCACGAGCCTCTGGTCCAACAACAAGGTCAATTTCTTTTTCCCTAGCATATTTCACAATTAGGTCTGTAGCATATTTATACGCTTCACCGTCATTCATTAAAGGAGTAATATCCTTAAATTTAATTCCTGGCTTTGGATAATCGTCAACAATTTCAATATACTTTTTTAAATCCATTAATTAATTGCCTCCTCAAGCGAATGCGAACCTTTATTTATTGCATCAAACCATTGCTTTAATTGTTGATATGATGAATACAATAATTGCTTTTCCAATTCAATTCGTTTTGCTTTTAATTGGTATGTTCTCGATTCAGTCAAATCCCTTTTCTTAGCTTGATTTGATAATGAAATAAATCCATTGTCTATTTTAACAAAATCTAATTCAAAAAACACCTGTGACATAAAATCAATTGTTTCCGTTGACCATCCTCTATATTTTGCTAACTCGTGCGCATAGCGATTCATATCAAACGGACCTTTTTTTGCCAGAAATGCATAAAACCATTTAAAATGTTCCCGAGTCGGGATTGTACTGAAAAAATGATCCTGCTCATGGAAAAATAATGTATAAATCCGATTTGGAAAACTAGTATCAAACAGTACTTTTATCAATTCATCATCTTCTGGCAAGTCAAGAAGTACAACATGCTTTGAATCTAGTTGCAGCTCTGTCGCCTCTTCAAAGGAGGAAATTACCGTTACGTCGTAATTAGACAGACCAAGTTTTTGAATAGTTTCCTGAGCAAATGAAACTAATCGGAGTTTATCATCTTTGATTTTTTCTAAATAGGATAAAAAATCACGCATCCCACGAATATCAAATAATTGCCACTCATGAACAGCTATATCCTGTAACATAATTTGAGGCTTTCTATTATTATTCCATTCATTAATAGATAATTCTCCTATAACGGAAACCTTCGATAGCGGTGAGATTCCGTCAACAGCATGTCCTAATCCAAATCCAACTCCATCTAAAGCTATTTGGTCTTCCTGAAGCACAATTTTTAAATGACTTTGATCAGACCCAATTCTTCGAAGCGAATTGATTTCAACATCATTGATTTGCACAGTGGGTTTTGGGTTTCCCATTCCAAATGGTGCTAATTTGTTCAACTCTAGTATAGTTTCAATCGAAACATCTTGTATATGGCAAACAGCATCTACAGCTGTGATAGGTTGAAAGTCTTCTGGTGTTAGGACCTTATCTGCAATTGTATTAAGACGATTTCTTAAGTCGGCCACATCTTCTACTTGCAGTGTCATTCCAGCTGCCATTGGATGCCCACCAAAATGCGGTAAAATATCACGACATGTTGATAGATTCTCGTATAGATTAAAACCTTCAATACTTCTTGCTGAGCCTTTTGCCAGACCTTTTTCAGAATCAATACTTAAGACAATTGTTGGCCGGTAGAAACGGTCAACTAATCTAGAAGCAACAATTCCGATCACCCCAGGATTCCAGCCTTCCCTTGCAATGACTAATACTGAATGTGAAGAAGGTGGAAAGTTTTCCTCTACTTCTTGAATGGCCTCTTGAGTCATTTGATTGACTAATTGCTGCCTTTCTTTGTTCAGTTCATCGATTTCATCGGCTATATATGCTGCTTCTTCTAAATCATTTGTTAATAATAAATCAACTGCAGGATCTGCAGATTGCAATCGACCTACCGCGTTTATGCGTGGACCGATTGCAAATCCAACTGTTTCTTCAGAAATGTCACTAGATTCGATCTTGGCTTTTTTTAATAATGCTCTTAAACCTGGCCGCTTTGTATTTTGTAACGCCCTTATTCCCTTTTTTGCAAGGAGTCGATTCTCCCCAGTTAATGGAACTAAATCAGCAATTGTTCCAATAACTGCTACATCTAATAAATCTGTAGGGACCTCTCCTCGTAAAGCATGAGCTACTTTAAATGCTACCCCAACTCCTGCCAATTCCTTAAACGGATACTGGCTATTCGGCTTTTTCGGATGGATAATCGCTGTTGCTACGGGTAACACGGGACCAACCTCGTGGTGATCCGTAATGATTAAGTCAATACCTAATTCTTTTGCAACCTCTGCTTCATGAAGCGCAGAAATACCTGTATCTACAGTAATAATAAGTGAGATTCCTTCCGATTTTGCCCAACGAAAAGCTGTTTCATTTGGGCCATAACCTTCCGTGAATCGATTAGGAATATAAAATTCAACATTGGCACCTTTTTCTTTTAAAGCAGTAACCATGACGGTCGTACTGCTCACACCGTCCGCATCATAATCACCAAACACTAAAATCTGTTCCCCATTTTTAATGGCCTTAGTAATTCTGTCAATAGCCGTATCCATTTGGTCCAATAAAAATGGATCGTGGAACTCAAGTAAATCTGGTTCTAAAAATTCACGTGCTTCCTGAACGGTTGTAATTCCTCTATTCACTAGTAGGGATGCTACTAGAGGTGTAACTTGCAGTTCATTAACTAGTAGATTTGCGTTAGCCTGGTTGTAATCATTTACTTTCCAACGAGTTTTAGATTGTAACAAAAGTTTCACCCCTTAACCATACTATTATATCGAAGCTTTGGGCGTGTTACAACGATTGACATTTTTTATATAGTAGGTTTCCATTTTCAGTCATCATCAGAGTATGGATTGATATGAATAAAAACGTTCTGGACCTCTGCATATTCCATCAGTTTTGCTTTTACCTTTTTCCCAACCTTATGTCCATCTTCAACAGTCATGTAAGGATCGACAGAAATTTTCAAATCAACAATAACATAATGTCCATGCTCGCGAGCATGGAGTTCCGTAATTTTTTTTACTTCTGGAACGGACAGAACCAATTCTCTATATTCAGTTGTATCTTCATCATGTAACACATGATCTAATGTATTGTGTATTGCTTCCGTTCCAAATTCCCAGGCCATTTTTACAATTAAAACAGCAACAACTAACCCCGCAACCGGGTCAGCATAAACAAGCCAGTCAATTCCTAAATAGCCACCAAGAATAGCTCCCACAATGCCCACAAGCGTAGCAATGGAAGCAAAGACGTCAGATCGGTCATCATATGCATTAATTATTAGTGCATCGCTCTTAATTTTTTTTCCGAGATTATATTTATAGCGAAACATGATTTCTTTAATGATGATGGAGAATAGGACAGCATAAATAGCCATCGTCTTTGGAACATCGATAGGCTTAAAAAAAGCCTCAATTGATGCTTTTCCGATTTCAAATCCGACTAGTGCCAGTAGTACAGCAACAATGATGGCCGAAACAGACTCTGCTTTACCATGACCATATGGATGATCTTCATCTGGTGGCCTTTTAGCAGCACGGACCCCAACGAAAACTGCAACAGACCCTGCCACATCAGATGCAGAATGGACCGCGTCTGCAATCAGCGCACGACTATTGGATTGTACCCCAATCACCCATTTTATAATCGCTAGAATGATATTCCCCACTACACCGATAATTATGGCTTTTTCTGCTTGTTTAAAACGATCGTTCTCTTTCAAAAAATCCTCATCCTTCCCATGTAAGTTTGAGAACAAAAATGCGCTTTTTTCATCTGCGCATACGCCATGCTTTTTAGTGTATCCATATTCAAAGAGAAAATAAAAAGTCGTGAAAAATCACGACTTTTACTAATATGTTATACCTGTTGTTTTGATTCAGACTGTGCTGGACGTTTTTTAGTAATTTGCTTTGTCTTCCATACTAACCATAATTGTGCTGCAATGAAAATAGATGAATACATACCAGCTACTAAACCAATTGTTAAGGCGAAAGAAAAATTGGTAATTGCCTGTCCACCTAATAATAATAAAGCAACACTTGTGAAGATAACAGTTATAGCAGTATTAACGGAACGTCCTAATGTTTGTCTTAATCCATTATTTACAATACTTGCAAGATCTTCATATGTTTTAACACGCTTTTTCTTCTTATAAAGTTCACGAATTCTATCGAACGTAACAATTGTATCATTAATTGAGTAACCAATAATGGTTAAAATAGCAGCGATAAATGTTACATCTACTTCAAGTCGTGTAACACTAAAGATAACAATCATAAAGAGAGCATCGTGGAATAGTGCAACAATTGCTGCAAGCCCCATTAACCACTCAAATCGGAATGCAACATAGATAATAATACCCGCCATCGCAATTAAGCTTGCGATAAAGGCATTTCTAGCTAATTCTTTTCCAACTGTTGGAGAGACTGTGCTAACGTTAGGGTCTGCCCCATACAGGTCATGGAAATGAGCTTTTAGTTCGTTTACTTTATCTTTAGATAGCTCATCTGCAAAACGAGCCACACCAATATCACTATTATCTCCTGAAATCAAGATTTCCTTAGCCTCTAGATCAAGCTTACTAAGTTCATCTGTGAACTCTTCTTGAGAGATTGGGTGGTCAGCGAGCACTTCCATACGGGTACCAGCAACAAAATCAATTCCGAGATTAAGCCTAAAGATTACCAATACTGCTATGCCCAAGATAACCATTATACCAGATGCTATAAAGAATTTATTTTTTTGTTTCGCAAAATCAAAACGATCAAATCGAGTTGGATAATTTCCTTCCTCATCGGCATCGGCTAGGTTTCGAATGTCACTTTGTTTAACGCCAAACCAGCTTGGTTTCTTATTTAGAAATTTACTATTTACCCATAGTCCAAGTAATAATCTGCTACCATATACAGCAGTTATAAAGCTTAGCAAAATACTAACGATTAACATAGTAGCAAAGCCTTTTACAGCACTTGTCCCAAAAATAAATAGTACTACACCTGCTAAAAGAGTTGTAATGTTTGCATCAAAGATTGTTAGGAATGAGTTTTTACTTCCTGACCGATACGCAGATAAGATAGACTTTCCGGACTTAATTTCTTCCTTTATTCTTTCATAGGTAATAATATTTGCATCGACGGCCATACCTACTCCAAGGATTAAGGCCGCAATGCCTGGTAGTGTAAGAACTGCATTCATCCAATCAAATACTAATAAGTTTAAATAAACAAAGATACTTAATGTAATAGCAGCAATCAGTCCAGGGAATCGGTAAAAAATAAGCATAAATAATAGCACTAAGAATATACCAATTGCCCCTGCGAAAACAGTTTTATCTAGAGCTTGCTCACCAAATTTTGCTCCAACAGATGTGGAATAGATTTCTTCTAAATCAACAGGTAGTGCCCCAGCATTTAACAATGAAGCGAGTTCTTTTGCCGATTCAACTGTAAAGCTGCCTCCTTCTATTGAGACCGTCTTTCTATTGAATACTTCATTAACAGATGCTGCAGAAAGGTACTTTGGATTTGGCTTCTTACTTTCAGCCTCAAAGGAATCCACACCTTCTTCAAAATCCAACCATATCACCATTAAATTGTTTGGAGCTTGGTCAAGAACTTTTTGTGTAGCATTTTTTAGGTCATCTGAATTTTTAACGGTTAGAGAAACGGCTGGTTTTCCCATTTGGTCGAACGCCTGACTAGCACCATTTTGCGCTAGTTGTGAGCCGTCAAGTAAAACGTTATCGTTTACATCTCTGAATGTTAGTTTAGCTTGTGTAGATAGGATGTCACGAACCTTTTGTTGGTCTTCAACACCCGCTAATTGCACACGAATGCGATCCTTACCTTCAATTTGAATATTTGGTTCATTTACCCCTAGTACGTTTACACGGTTATTTAAGGCATTCACCGTACTTACTAAGGCTTCCCTATCAATTACATCGCCTTTCTTAGCAGGTTGTACCTCATAAAGGATTTCAAAACCACCTTGAAGATCGAGTCCTAATTTAATATTTTTTGCGGTATCTGTACCGGTTACTCCGATTAATGCTCCAAAGAGAAGCACCAATACAAAAAACACCACAATGCGGCCTTTTTTAACCATAAGTATGTATATCCTCCTTTATATAAGAAAAGCGAAAGGTGCCCTGCCTATCGGTTACAAGCATAAGACGAGCGCTTGCAGAAGGCGCACTTGCCTTCAAAAGCGATTGGCTTATGTCCACTGGCCGATGGAGCCAAGAGCTTGACAATTCTATTCTAGTAAAAAACCTAGCCTGTCCTTTAAGCCCTCCATCACAATTATGAAACAATGCGATTTTGATGTCAATTACAGCTTTTGTGAATATTAATACTACATCTAAATAATTTAAGGTTCTATGAATTATAGTAATTTTTCTAAAGCGGCTTTTCCTTCACCTTCAAACCAATTCGGTGCTTTAAAAGCCTCTACAGTTGCATAGTTCATATAATCTCCAACTTTTACTCCGAGAATATCACTGACAATTTGGTGCAATTGCTTTTCTTCTCTTTCTTTTCTCCATGTTTTACTTTTCATGAACTCCCACAGTTCTTCCTCTTTAACGCTGTCGTATCCATAAAGTACGAATTCTTCCAGCTTGCTCTTTAAAAATGGACGAACTGTTTCACGATACTTGTCATACATGTGATTCTCTGATTGACTCACTCATCATCTCTCCCATTTTTCAACTAACTAATCAAATGCGCCTTGGCGTATTTGTGCCTAGATTTTTTCGAGCTTGCTCGAAAAGATTCCTTTCAAAATCTGTGGCATCCGCCGGAGGCTTTAACTATATTCAGTATAAGTTTTGACCTCTACTGAATATAGTTAACAATACTTGTCATGCTTGGCCACCTACTTAGCATATAGTTAATTGTAAATGATATCACCTTTTTTGAGAAGGTAGGGAAAATGAATTGTCAAAGCAAACATTCCTTAAAGGTACGTTAATATTAATTATTGCAGGTCTCATTACTAGAATATTGGGGTTTATTAATAGAATTGTTGTCGCCCGTCTTATTGGTGAAGAAGGTGTGGGGCTGTATATGATGGCAATCCCTACATTTGTCCTCACCATTACATTAACCCAGATGGGACTTCCAGTGGCCATATCGAAATTAGTAGCTGAAGCAGAGGCACAGGGTGATAGAAGAAAAATTAAAAAAATCTTGGTTGTTTCCCTATCCATTACTGGGACATTAAGTATTATTTTTACACCTATGATGATTTTTCTTGCACCATTATTATCTGAGACGCTTCTAACCGATGAAAGGACATATTATCCTTTGTTAGCAATATCACCGATTGTCCCAATCGTAGCGATATCTTCTGTTCTCCGTGGTTATTTTCAAGGTCGTCAAAATATGAAGCCACCTGCCTATTCACAGGTAATTGAACAAGTCGTCAGAATTACCTTAGTGTATGTATTTACGAATGCGTTTTTACCAATGGGGATTGAATACGCTGCAGCAGGTGCAATGCTTTCTGCCGTTGTGGGAGAATTAATGTCACTCATTTATTTATTCTTTATGTTCAAACTGAAAAAACGAATCCGAATCCGGCATAACTTTTTTAAATCAGCTAAGCACGGAAAGGAAACTTTCAATGATTTGACACGAATTGCGGTTCCAACATTAGGCAGTAGAATGATTGGATCGATTTCTTGGTTTTTTGAACCGATTGTCGTTGCCCAAAGCTTAGCCATTGCAGGCGTCGTAACACATATCGCGACCAGACAATACGGGGAGTTAACCGGTTTTGCATTACCACTACTTATGCTTCCTTCATTTATTACGACTTCACTTTCTACGGCACTTGTGCCTTCTATAAGTGAAGCAGCAGCAAAAAAGCAAACATTATTAATTGAATATCGTCTCAAACAGGCGTTACGATTATCTCTTGTTTCAGGTGGCTTAGCAATTGTTGTTTTATATGTGTTTGCTTCACCAGTAATGGAGCTAATGTATGGGAATAGTAATTCAGCCATTTATATAAAAGTAATGGCTCCGTTTTTTATCTTTTATTACTTCCAAGGTCCACTTCAAGCAACCTTGCAGGCTCTTGATTTAGCCAAAGCTGCAATGATTAATAGTTTTATCGGTAATTTTATAAAAACTGGCGCAATTTTTATTCTAGCAACAAGACCTTCCCTTGGGATTATGGGGGCAGCTCTTGCTATTGTCATTGGAATGATGCTTGTAACCTTGCTGCACTTTTCAACAATTGTAAAAGTGATTTCCTATAGTTTTTATGTTAAGGACTATATAAAGAGTGGTATAACCATGGTTCTAGCAGGAATAGGTGGTCATTACTTTTATCAATTCTGTTTAACGGATGGTTCCCTTGCTATGAGAACACTGTCAGCAATTGGTGTTACATCATTCATTTATATTGTTTTATTATTTGTATTTAAGCTTTTAACAAAAGAGGAAGTTAAGAGAATTCCGTTTATTGGACCAAAGCTTGCAGCACTTTTGTAATTACTAAGCCAGAAGGTAACCCGACCGTGGTTACCTTTTTTCATCTTTTATATCTACATGCAGTTTTCCATGATGATAATTACAAATAGAAATTTTCTTAATATCACTATAACCTAATTTCTTCAACTCAGATCGGAGCCAAAATTCTGTCTTATTAATTTGTGTTAAATGTTCCACTTGTATTTCTCCATCAAGAACGACTGGTAAATCAATTGTATAGTCTGAGAAATCAGAAGGTTCATTATTACTTTTTTCCAACACGGACAATTCTCCTGATGACTCAAGTATAGCAAATTCCACATCAGCTAAATTTTTTATGTTTTTTTCACGTAGTTGCATCATAAGATCATCATGATTATATCGTTGCTGTCTCATAGCATGTTCATCAATTTTACCCCTATTCACAATAACTGTAGGACGTCCATCGATGAGTTCTCTAAGTTTTTTACTTTTTAACGACAGCAGGGCTAGTAAGTATTGTATCCCCATTAGTAAAATCATTGGTATTAGTGAATGGAGTATTGGGTCTCTAGTACTCTCGATACCGATAACAGCCATCTCTGCAATCATCATAAAAACGACTAAATCGATAAGACTGAGTTCCCCAATTTCCCGTTTACCCATTAACCGAAAAATTGTTAACAAGATAACATAAAGTAAAATAGTCCTCCCTACAATGATGAGGTATTCTTCCAATGAAAGTCCCCCCTCTCAAATGGATCCCTAATATATAAAACACATACTGCAACTTAGTGTGCTCAAATTCTCTTAAAACATTATTCGAATTTTTCCTGATATGTTAAATGGACAAGAAAAGTTTGTACTTTTTATTCTAATTCATTGTGATAGTGAATATGCTCGTACTAAGGGTTATCTGTATACATTTGAGGGGGAGAGAATCGATATGAGGAAAATGGGAGTTGCAATGGTTTATGGTGTGGTAGCAATTTTTTTAATTGTTATTGTATCTAGTTTACTAATCTCACTATTACTTCGATTTACTTCACTTCAGGAATCTTCAATGTCCTGGGTGATTTTAGGGGCTTCCTTCCTTGCTCTTTTCATCGGTGGTTTTGTTTCAGGTGGAAAAGGAAAGGAAAAAGGTTGGCTCATTGGTGGAGGCACAGGTATTTTATATTCTATCATTGTATTCATTGTTCAATTCTTAGGGTATGATGCTACATTCACTGCGGAACAAACAATGTATCATGTTGGTTTTTTAGCGGCAGCTGTAATTGGTGGAATTTTCGGTGTAAATATGACCACTCCTTCAAGAAGAGATGCTTAATAGAAAAACAAAAAAGAGCGCCCGAGTCGCTCTTTTTTTTATGAAAAATTAGTCCTTGATGACATCACGTACTGCTTGTCTGTCATATGTAAGATTTGCATTTCCAGATTTAATAATAATCTTGTTTTCGTCAATTGCATCAACTGTTCCGTGTAAACCGCCTACAGTTACAACCTTATCCCCTTTTTGCAGGTTAGATTGCATATTAAGAGTAGCTTTTTGACGCTTTTGTTGTGGACGAATTAACAAGAAATAGAAAATCGCAAACATTAGAATCAAAGGACCAACTGTTCCTAAAATACCTTCCATTTATTTCACCTCCCGACTCTATCTTTTTTTTTCATTTTTTCTTTAGTTAGAAGTTTTTCGCGTTCGGCTTATTAAAACCATATCGCTCAAAAAATTCTTCACGGAAGTCTCCAAGACGATCTTCGCGAATCGCTTGACGGACTTGCTCCATTAATTTTAACAGAAAATGAAGATTATGATAAGTAGTAAGTCTTATTCCGAATGTTTCACTTGTTTTTATTAAGTGTCTAATATAAGCACGGCTATAATTTTTGCATGTATAACAATCGCAATTTTCGTCCAACGGTCCAAAATCACGTGCATACTCCGCGTTTTTAACAACTAATCTTCCTTCGCTAGTCATAAGCGTTCCATTCCTAGCAATTCTAGTTGGTAGTACACAGTCAAACATATCAATGCCACGAATTGCTCCATCGATCAAGGAATCCGGCGAACCAACACCCATTAAATATCTAGGCTTATTCGTTGGTAAAAGTGGTGTTGTAAACTCGAGTACCCTGTTCATAACGTCTTTAGGCTCACCAACAGATAAGCCACCTACAGCATAGCCTGGGAAGTCTAGGGATACTAAATCCCTTGCACTTAGTTTACGAAGTTCCTCATATTCCCCTCCCTGAACAATACCAAATAGTCCCTGGTCATGTGGGCGACTATGTGCCTGTATGCATCTTTCAGCCCAACGACTGGTACGTTCAACAGATTTCTTCATATATTCAAAGCTAGCTGGATATGGTGGACACTCATCAAATGCCATCATAATATCTGAGCCAAGTGCATTTTGTATCTCCATTGCTTTTTCTGGTGACAAAAATAACTTATCTCCATTTAAATGATTACGGAAATGAACGCCTTCTTCTTTAATTTCTCTAAATTCACTTAAACTAAATACCTGAAATCCTCCCGAATCAGTGAGAATTGCTCGATCCCAGTTCATGAATTTATGCAAGCCACCCGCTTCTTTGATGATTTCATGGCCTGGTCTTAACCATAGATGGTAGGTATTACTTAGAATAATACCAGCACCCATCTCCTTAAGGTCTTCTGGTGACATTGTCTTTACCGTTGCAAGTGTTCCCACTGGCATGAAAGCAGGTGTTTCAAAAGAACCGTGCGGGGTATGTACAATTCCTAGTCTCGCACCTGTTTGCTTACAAGTCTTAATATGTTCGTATCTTATTGCTGTCACTTATATGTCTCCTTTATCGTGGGTGTGATAACTCACCACCCGAAATATCAAATTTGGACTGTGTCTTACTTAATTAGCATTGCATCTCCGAAGCTAAAGAATCGATACCGTTCTTTTACTGCTTCGTTATACGCATGAAGTATATTCTCGCGTCCGGCCAGTGCACTTACAAGCATAATCAGTGTTGACTTTGGAAGATGGAAGTTTGTTATAAGACCATCAATTGCCTCATACTGATATCCTGGGTATATAAATATATTCGTCCAACCGCTTGATTCAACGAATTTGCCATTGTTTTTCACAATCGTTTCAAGGGTTCTAGTTGAGGTAGTTCCCACAGAAATGATTTTACCGCCATTTCTTTTTACCTCATTTAGTAAATTAGCAGTTTCCTCTGTCATTTGATAAAATTCAGAATGCATATCATGATCTTCAATTGTGTCTGCGCTGACGGGACGAAATGTTCCTAACCCAACATGCAAGGTAATAAAAGCTGTATGTACTCCCTGATCACGGATTTGCTGTAAAAGTTCTTCTGTAAAATGCAGCCCAGCTGTAGGCGCTGCTGCTGAACCACGATGTTTTGCATACACTGTTTGATATCGTTCTTTGTCATCCAATTGCTCATGAATATAAGGGGGCAATGGCATCTCGCCTAAGGCTTCCAAAACTTCATAAAATATACCTTCATAATGAAAGTTCAACATTCTTCCACCGTGATCACCGATTGACGTACACGTTGCTTTTAATCGCCCATCACCAAAGGTTAACACAGTACCTTCTTTCACACGTTTTGCAGGCTTTACAAGAGTCTCCCAATTATCACCGTCTTTTTGTTTTAAAAGGAGTACTTCTACTTTTGCACCCGTGTCCTCTTTTACCCCATAAAGTCTTGCTGGCAACACACGTGTATCGTTTAAGACTAGGCAATCTCCTTTATTTAGATAAGATAGGATTGAACGAAAATGAGTATGAGTAATTGCCCCTGTCTCTTTGTCCACTACCATTAAGCGCGAAGCTTCTCGATTTTCCAGCGGTGTTTGTGCAATTAATTCCTCCGGTAAATCAAAATCAAATAATTCTACTTTCATATTTCCACCTAATTTCTACTGACTTTCTAACGAAACTTACCAAATACGTAAAAAATTAATGATAATACAATACTAATTACAATAGATGTAACGATTGGAAAATAAAATGTGGTATTTCCTTTTTTCACTACAATATCCCCAGGCAGTTTTCCTATAAAATGCATAATAAAACCGACTACTAATAGTAGAATCCCCATTATCATTAGCATTTTACCCATTTTAACTTTATTCACTCCTTATAAGGTATTGGAACGAAGGCATCTATTTGTAAAATCAATTTTCGTGTAGGATAAAAACTTAATTGAATAAAGTTAAAAAGCCTCCGGCGGATGCCACAATTTTTCAAAGGTAATTTTTCGAGCGAGCTCGAAAAAAATCGGGCGCATATACGCCAAGGCGTATATGATTAGGTATTACTCCTTTGGAACCTCAATTTGAAAATGTCGATATACTTGTTCAGTTACAATTCGACCACGCGGGGTTCGTTGCAAGAAACCAATTTGCAGAAGGTAAGGCTCATATACATCTTCAATCGTATGCGCCTCCTCGCCGATCGTTGCAGCAATCGTCTCGAGACCAACCGGACCACCTCGAAATTTCTCAATGATTCCTCTAAGTAATTTATGGTCAATATGATCAAGACCTAAACGGTCAACCTGTAGCAATTCTAGAGCAATATCTGCCATTTGTGTTGTAATGGTACCATTGCCACGTACCTGTGCGAAGTCTCTTACTCGTCTTAGTAAACGGTTCGCAATCCTTGGAGTCCCTCTTGATCGTCTCGCAATTTCTTTGGCTGCTTGTCCATCAATTTCTACTTCCAACAATTCAGCTGTTCTTGTTACAATACCAGCTAATTGATTTTCAGTGTAATATTCAAGTCGACTCAGCACCCCAAATCGATCCCTAAGAGGTGCAGATAATGAGCCAGCACGTGTTGTTGCTCCAACTAAAGTAAAGGGGGGTAAGTCAAGTCGAACAGAACGTGCCCCCGCTCCCTTACCAATCACGATATCCAAACAGAAATCCTCCATCGCAGGATATAAAACCTCCTCGATGGACCTTTGAAGGCGATGAATTTCGTCAATAAAAAGGACATCACCAGGTTCAAGTGCTGTCAAAATAGCCGCTAAATCCCCAGGCCTTTCTATAGCTGGCCCTGAGGTTGTCCGTATATTTACACCCATTTCATTTGCGATAATCGTAGCTAGCGTTGTTTTTCCAAGTCCTGGAGGTCCATATAATAATACATGGTCCAGGGTTTCTTGTCTCATTTTAGCTGCTTCAATAAATATCGATAAATTTGATTTTACCTTTTCTTGACCAATATATTGAGCTAAGGTTTGTGGTCTGAGGCTTTGCTCGATTGCTGACTCTTCGTAATTGGCACTACCTGAAACGATTCTGTCCTCCATCCAAGCATCCTCCTTATTTTAATAGCTTTTGTAAAGCCTTTTTAATATATTGATCCGTTGAGAGCTTTTCTTTTCTTAGCTCTGGCAACACTTTATTGATTTCTCTCTCCGCATAACCTAACACCTTAAGCGCTTCAACTGCTTCATCAATTTCTGTGTGACTCGTATTATCCACAAATTCATGATCTTCACTAAACAAATCGGGATGGAGCGTTGGCATAAGGTCATGGAGCTTTCCTTTAAGATCTAATATAATTTGTCGAGCTGTCTTTTTCCCTACACCTGGAAACTTGACAAGGAATTTCTCATCCTCGTTTTCAATCGCACGAATGACTTGTTCTGGTTCCCCCGAAGCCAAAATCGCGAGTCCTCCCTTTGGACCAATCCCTGTAACATTTAAGAGTTTCAAAAATAAAGCACGCTCTTCACGTGTCTTAAAGCCATAAAGTGCTAATATATCTTCTCTTACATGCTGATATGTATAAACAATTTCCTTATTATTTTTTTTAAAAATAAACGGATTTGGTGTAAGAATTTGGTAGCCCACTCCATTATTTTCGATAACGATATATTCCGGATTTATGTAGTCAACCGTCCCTTTAATAAATTCAATCAAACTTATTCTCTCCCCTACTTTGCTGTACCCCATTTTATCATATTCGTCAAAAAAAGACTAAAAATAAAAGAGAGACTAGAAGGGGTCTAGTCTCTCAAAAATGTTTTATATCAAGGGGAGGATGTATAAGTTTTGTAGGTTTCAATGACATTAATATACTCATCTTTAGTCCCTATTTTGATTCCCTTTTTTAGTAAATCATGTTGATAACTTTCAAGCTTCTCAACGTCGATCTGAAAGAATGATTGGATAACCTTTTCTGATTCATCTGGTTTTCCATTAAAGATAGATAAAATTCCATCTTCCGTTATACCAAAATAGCCATTTGTTTTAAGCAAAGGTGAAATATCGTCTATTCGTTGTTGAAAAACAACTTGAGTATCATCTTGATGGACTAGGTTCCAGTCCTCATACTGTGCCCAAAAATCTTCCATTGATAGGATTGTTTCTTTTATTATTTCTTCACTTACCTCGCCGTCTACATAAACACGTTCAAGAATAACAGTGACCTCTAATGGACCGGTTACCTCTTGAACAGAATTATTATGTTCTTCTTTTAACTCGGCATTAATTCCAGAAAAGCTAGGCAATATAAAAACAATCGTTAGACAAACGATTACTTTTACAATCATTCTCATTTTGGCATCACCTCTTACAATTAGTTGCCAACTCTTATTTACACTTGTATATGACCGTCCCACACAAATTAGTTTGACCATTATTAACAAGAATATCCAATGTTTTTTGAAAAAATATTCCATAAAAAAAGGATGTCCCAAAGGACACCCAATTAAATATGCAATATGCAGGTTACGTTAACCCCTATTATGATTTGTGAATGGCTCACGAATAGCATCGCCAATGTTGTCAAAAAGGTCTTTTATGTCAGCATCAATTGTCTCACGTCTATTCCCGTTACGTATATCATTATCGATATCACGTACTCGTGTAAAAGTACCTTCATCTGTCACAACATTGACATTACGTTTTCCAACTAATGGCTGTACAACTTTTTCTACAGCGTCTTGGACATTATTACGATTTGAATTATCGTTCGTATCAACAGCAACTAAAACATTATCGTCTGTTACGATGACACGAGCATCATCAACATTTTTTACCTTTGAAGCACGTTCGGAAATTTTTCGAACTAAATTTCCGTTGTCATTGTAATATCCATATGTTTGTACTCTATGGTTATTGTCATTGAGATGGCTGTGATAGTTAGTATCGGAATGTCCATGTCCATTATCTCTAATTGTATTTGGGTTACCATCATTAAAAGGGTTAACTGTTCGACCATTACGGTTATTCATGATACCATTTCGACGTTGTTCGTCGCGATAATTCATGATCCCAGGACGATTTTTTCTTGTTTTATCATTGTTATTTACCATACCGGTTCTGTCATCGTTATTCCTGTTGTTCATGATGCCAGTGCGATTATTTCTGTCATTACGATTGTTCATAATACCGGTACGGTCATTCCTGTTATTCCCTGTGCGATCCATAATTTCTGTTAATGGACCATCATTGTCACGAAGACGGTTTCCATTTCCATCTTCATTATTTCGATTATTTTCATTCGAGTAATAACCGATTGGTCTAGCATTATCATTATAATCCTTGTTTGGACCCGCCCCTTGATTATCTGTATTACACGCCGTTAGACCACCAAGTAATAATGCTGCAGTCGAAACTGTATAGAGTATCTTCCTCAATACAATAACCCCCTTTGACCTTTTGAACATATCTACATGTTCACCTTTAGGTTGGCTTATCCAAAGGGGGATTATTTCTGTTAGTTTTTTGCAGGTTGTTTAAATCTTGGACAGACAAGTCTGTTTTTCTTTTTACATTATTAGAATTTATCTTTTATATAAATACTAAAAAAAATACAAGGACGAAAATGTATGATTTATTCGTCCTTCTTTATATGTTTATGATTAGTCGTCTAAGTCATCATCAACATCTGGCATGTTAAACATAGGGTTAAATGGCATTTGCTGATTTGGATTCATTCCAAACGGTGCACCCTGATATCCCGGGAATCCACCACCTTGGAACTGAGGTTGAAATGGTGGTTGGAATTGTCCTTGAAATCCTGGTTGCCCCATCATTGGGTAGCCTTGTTGCGGGAAATGTCCTGCAAATGGTGGTTTCGGTCCACCACAGCCACAATCTTTTTTATTATAAAATTGTGATGGCATCATTTGTGGATTCATTGGTCCAGCAAAACCTGGTCCTGGATTGTTAGCCATCACTGGACTTACGGCTTGTGGTGCAACTTGCATTGGCATATTTGGTCCGAAGCCAGCAGGTCCAGGGAAACCTCCATTAAATCCGTAACCCGGCATTACTGGAGTAACTGGTACACATGGCCCCATTGGAAACGGCGGTGCCTGCATTGGTGCCATTTGTGGCATTACAGGTACATCTTCAAATTCATCTTCTACACCTGCGACCATTTGAGGCATTTGTGCTTGCATAATATTAAAATTGTTAATATCGATTTCAAATGGATGTTGCGGTTGCATTTGAACAGGTGGCATTTGTACTGGCGCCATTTGAACAGGTAGCATTTCTTCTTTTACTTCCTCTTTTACCCCTTCTGTTCGAGGGAATCCTCCCATCGGATTAAATGGCCCTTGTTGTGGTGGGAATCCTCCCTGAAACCCTGGTACATAATTAAAGCCATACCCAGGCATAACTGGCGTAATTGGTACACAATTATTAAACATAGCTGGCTGTTGTAATGGCATTTGTGGCATTTGCTGCATTTGTGGCATTTGCGGCATTTCTGCTTCAAAATCCTCTTCTGGTCCAAAATCTTCTTCCGGCGCCATCATTCCAGGTAGAATATTGGTTGGTGGTGTTGGAATTTGTGGCATCCCCATTTCCATTAGATTAAAATTATTTATATCGATTTCTAGTGGCTGATATTGCGGCATTTGTGGTGGCGGTGCAACTGGCATCTGTGGTTGAGCAATTGGCATCTGCGGCATCACAAAAATCTGAGGCATTTGTGGCATTTGAGGAATATATGGTCCAGTCTCAACGCCCTTTACTTCCTCTTCAACCTCTGGTACCTCCTCTTCAAAATCCATTACAGGAAAAGGTTGTGGTGCAATTTCAGCAAATGGATGCTGAATCTGTTCCTCTTTCGGTGCTACATTAATCTGAGCCTCTTTTTTAGCACCACCAATTTGAGCTTCTTTTTTTACATGAACAGTTCCGGTTGGCACCTTAATTTTCATACCAGGCATAATCATATCGGGATTACTTAACTGAGTATTGACAGCTTTTAGTTCTTGGAAGTCGACCCCATATTTTTTTGCAATTTCCCATAAGGTGTCGCCTTTTTGAACGATATGGATCTTCACGCGATTTTCCCCTCCTATACATAAGTCAATACATACTATGTCAAAATAGGCAAATTGCCACTATTTCTCATCACAACTTATGCATAGGCTTCACAAATTATGTACAGCATGAGGGCTGGTCAAGCATAAAATGTCTGTAAAAATCAAATACACCTTGGAGTATTTGTCGTCCGATTTCTTTCGAGCTTCCTTGAAAAATTCTTTCAAAAAATAGATCATATCATCCGCTGGAGAATTAACTACAACTAAATAAAGTTAAAGACTCGACGAATTGCCGAGTCTAAATACGATAATATGGATAACTTCCTAATACAGTTACTCCGCTCCCTAGAGCTTCTAATTCAGCAATTGCACTTGGGATTAAAATTTCATCCATTCTTTGTTCAATATCAATTAAAAATAAATAATTACCAAGACCAGTTTTCATAGGTCTTGATTCGATTTTAGACAAATTTAACTTTCTCCAGGCAAAAACGGACAATACCTGATGTAACGCCCCGGCTTGATCGGAAGGCAATGTAACCATCAAGGTTGTTTTATCTCCTGTATTTTTCTTAGTTAAATCTAAATCTAACATTTCTTTATGTAAAACAACAAATCGTGTATGGTTATTATCAAAATCATGAATGTCATGTTTTACAATCGATAAACCATATTCCTTTGCCGCAAATGAGTTTGCAATAGCTGCATGATTCTGATCTGGATGCTCACTTACAAATTTAGCGGCTGCACCCGTTGAACTTGTTTCAATGGGCTGTATATTTGGAAAATGGTTATATAAAAATTTATGGCATTGCGCGATTGCATGTGGGTGTGAATAGATGCCTTGTACTTCTTCCCAATTGTTTGTATTGTTGGGATGCACCATTAAATGCTGTTTGATTGGAATTATCACTTCACCAATAATTTTAAGTTGTTTTACATGAATTAGATAATCAATTGTTAAATTAACCGTTCCTTCAATCGTATTTTCAATTGGAACGACAGCCACATCCACTTCCCCATTTTCTACTGCATCAATACATGCAGGGATTGTTCGATATGGTTTGTTTTCCTTACCGGGAAACAAGGCCGCAACCGCTTGTGCTGTGAATGTTGCATTCGGTCCTAAAAACCCGACATTAGTAATGTTCATCGATTTTCCCCCTATGCTCCTGTTCCAAGAATTTCAACTTTATCTACAAATTCAAGTTTACGAAGTCTAGCTAGGAGGTCAGTTACTTCACCATGCATACCAGATGTGTTTAATGAGAGTGTTACATTCGCTTTTCCCCTAAGCGGAATTGTTTGGTGGATTGTTAATACATTACAACCAGTATCTGCTACAGTTCTTAATAATTGAGAAAGGGTACCAGACCGGTCCTCGAGATGAAAAAACAATGAAATGATTTTTTCCTTAACAGTCGTATGAAAAGGGAATACAGTGTCTTTATATTTGTAATATGCACTTCTACTTAAGTCCACTTTCTGTGTTGCTTCTGCAATAGATTGTGCTTCTCCACTGTCTAATAGTTCCTTTGCATCCAATGTTTTACGAACTGCTTCTGGAAGTACATCCTCACGAACAAGATAGAATTTGCCATCCATGTAAGCTACTCCCCCCTACTTACCTTCTTTTAAACATGTTATTTATTCTATAAATTCAAATTCATATTCAAGCAATTTTACGATATCCCCGTGTTTTGCACCTTTTTCACGTAATGCGTCGTCGATTCCCATACCACGCAATTGGCGGGCGAATCGTTTTACTGACTCATCTCTTGTAAAATCAGTCATCTTAAAGAGTTTTTCGACTCGTTCTCCAGAAATTACAAAAGAGCCGTCACTTTCACGCGAAATAACAAAATCGACTTCTTCTTTTTCGTGACGATACATCACACGGTGATTGCTCGTATCTTCCTCGACCTCTAGCGGAAATTCTGGAGTCGTTTCAAGTAAATCTGCAATCGTGAATAACAAGTCGCGAAGACCTTGTCTCGTTATTGCCGAAATTGGAAAAATTTTCACATCATCCTGGAGCTTCTCTTTGAATGCTTTTAAATTTTCTTCAGCTTCAGGTATATCCATTTTATTTGCGACCACCACTTGTGGACGTTCAGTTAAACGAAGATTATATTCCTTTAATTCTTGATTAATAGTGAGATAATCCTCATAAGGATCGCGCCCTTCCATTGCTGACATATCAATTACATGAACAATGACTCTTGTTCGTTCAATATGTCTCAAAAATTGATGTCCCAGTCCGACGCCTTGGTGTGCTCCCTCAATTAAACCAGGAAGGTCAGCCATCACAAAGCTGCGTCCATCTTCTGTTTCAACAACACCAAGATTTGGTACAATCGTTGTAAAATGGTACTCTGCAATTTTTGGTTTTGCAGCAGAAACAACGGATAATAGAGTAGACTTTCCTACACTTGGAAAACCAACTAGACCTACATCAGCTAAAACCTTAAGTTCAAGTTTTACATAACGTTCCTGTCCTGGCTCACCATTTTCAGCAATTTCTGGTGCAGGATTTGCTGGTGTTGCAAATCGAGAGTTTCCTCTTCCACCACGACCACCTTTAGCGATAACTGCTCTTTGGCCATGCTGTGTTAAATCTGCAATAACCACACCTGTATCATCATCTGTTACGACTGTGCCAGGGGGAACCTTAACAACCATCGGCTCAGCGTTCTTTCCGTGCTGATTCTTAGACATTCCATGTTCCCCACGTTTTGCTTTAAAGTGGCGTTGGTATCGGAAGTCCATTAAGGTTCTTAAACCTTCTTCAACTTCAAAAATGACGTCCGCGCCTTTTCCACCATCTCCACCTGCAGGACCACCCATTGGAACATATTTCTCACGACGATAAGCAACCATCCCGTTACCACCGTCTCCACCTTTTACATACACTTTGACTTGATCAACAAACATCTCTTACCTCCGGTTATTTATGCACCTAAATTTTCATGCAATATGTATTGTTATACTTACTTCTTTATTATGTACTTTATACTCAGTTATTTGCGGGAATTGTTCTGATTGGCTTATTCTAGTTAACCAATTTGTAAGGTATTCCCTATCTTTTAGTATTCCACTAAAATCGAAAAAGAATCGAGTTTCCTCTAACGAACAGTCTATAGTAAGGGATAAATGATTTTCTCCCATTTCATCTACCGCTTCTTCCAGTATCGCAAAAAATTGCGAACACCATTCTGTTAGTTTTGAATCGTAGTTTGATAAATTTCGAATATCACCGACAACATCATAGTCAAATTGATATTTATGAGGCTCCCAATTTAAGGTCATGATAAGTGCAGCAAAAGTTGGAATTTGTAAATTTGTAAGATGTGTTTCATTTTGAGCATCTATAACAATTTCTTCAATTATCGTATTAACCCGATCAATTTTATTTAGTGCGATGTTCCCTTTGATTAGCTGTATTTTATTTAACCAATCGTGACGTGTATGTTTTAAAACTTCAATCGTACTCCAATTTTTATTCATGTCATTTCCCCTAAAATTCAATGTGTCAATAGACAACATTTAGATTTCGAATCTTGTCTAAAAATTATATCAAACCTTGGAAAATAACACTACAATCTACAATCAGGATTATATCAATAATACAAAAAAGAGGTTAAAAAGGACCGCTTCGACAAAAACGCCACGGCTTCATGTCTTGTCGACACTAGCACATCCTGTGCGTCGAAAGTTCAAGGCGGCGCAGCTTTGAGGACCGGAGCAAGGTAACTGCTTGAGTTAACATCCTTGCAGCCCTGCGCTGAGGAATTAACTTCTTGAATAAACTAGTAGACGCAAGCGCATAAACTAGTTGTTCTCGATGTTCGCTGGAGCAATGACCGCAGAAGTTCGAAGTGTCATTTTCATCCTCCAAAAAATAAAACTCTAACCTTAAGGTTAGAGTTTTACACGATTACGCTTCTTGCGCAGCTGGGTATACACTTACTTGTTTGCGGTCACGGCCTACACGCTCAAATTTAACAACTCCGTCAACTTTTGCGAATAGAGTGTCGTCACCACCACGGCCAACGTTTACTCCTGGGTAAATTTTAGTACCACGTTGACGGTATAAAATTGATCCACCAGTTACGAATTGACCGTCAGCACGTTTTGCACCAAGACGTTTCGCGATTGAATCACGACCGTTTTTAGTACTACCTACCCCTTTTTTAGAAGCGAAGAATTGAAGGTCTAATCTTACGAACATTATTGTCCACCTCCTATTAATGAAGTTTTTTAGGATTGAATTTTCATATATTGTCCATAATCAAGTTCAATCGTTTGTAAGGATACAAGCATTCCCTCTAGAAGAAGCTGCACCTTTTCCCTCGTTGCCTCATCCTCGAGTTGAGGAATTTGACAGCGGAGGAATCCATTTTTTTCTTGTTCCAATATCGGCTCTACTTTACAGAGAGCATATATGGAATTAATGGCACCAAAAGCAACTGCTGAGGCACCTGCACAAACGATATCCTTTCCAGGAACATCATATTCGGCATGTCCACTCATTGTAAACGAGTCGATTCTACCAGAACTATTACGGTTAATAGTTACTTTTATCATGATAGAAAGCCTTATGCGTTGATTTTTTCGATTGTAACTTTAGTGTAAGGTTGACGATGACCTTGTTTTTTACGGTAGTTCTTTTTAGCCTTGTATTTGAAAACAATGATCTTCTTAGCGCGACCTTGCTTTTCAACTTTAGCTGTAACAGTTGCACCTTCAACAGTTGGGCTGCCAACTTTTACGTTTTCGCCACCTACGAATAAAACTTTGTCAAAAGTAACTGTTCCACCTTGTTCTACGTCAAGCTTTTCAACATAGATTTCTTGGCCTTCTTGAACTTTGATTTGCTTACCGCCAGTTTCAATAATTGCGTACATATTTGCACCTCCTAATAGTATGACTAAGACTCGCCAATACACAGGCGCTCCATTGATGGAAACTTAACTACCTGGAATGAGCGGTTGTAGCAGTGGGTGCTACAAACAATAACATGAAAATATTATCACAAAGACAAGTTGGAGTCAATCATTTCTTAAATTAGGATTGATTATTTAGCCTTCCTTCCACTTCATCAATGGATCCTGTATGTCTAATTAAATAGTCATGTCGGGGAGAAGCTATTTCAGTTACATAAATACGAAAAGACAGGGCTTCTTCCAAACGTTTCTTATGATTCATGTTTTCTCCGAGCAGTACTTGTTTTACATCTGCAGTTGTTTCAACCCAAATCGCATCGTGGTCCATGCCTTGATGTTCCCATAATTCACGCTCTAGTTTGAAAGCAATCGTCTCGGCAGAGTCTACCCGTCCTGTACCTGAACAAGTTGGACAACTCGTCTGCAATATTCCTGAAAGATCTTGCCTGGTTTTCTTACGGGTTAGCTCGAGAATACCTAGAGAAGTAAAGCCATGAATAGTGATCCGATTTCGATCTTCCTTCGCTACAGAACGTAAGGCTTGGATGACTTTTTGGCGATCATCATTATGCTTCATATCAATAAAATCAACCAAGACAATACCACTAATATCTCGAAGCCTGAGTTGAGAAGCAATTTCTTTTGCTGCTGCGATATTTGTTTTAAACACCGTATCTCGCAAATTTTCTTTTCCTTGAAACTTTCCAGTATTTACATCAATTATTGTTAAAGCCTCTGTCTGCTCAATTAATAAGTACGCCCCATTATCTAGCCATACAATATGCTTAAGTGCTTTTGCAATTTCCCGTTCTATTCCGTAAGAAGAAAAAATGTTTTCTTTTCCACGAAAAAAAGAGACTTTTTCACCTATTAGAGCTTTGATCTGTTTATATTCTTGCGCCTCATCAATTACAATTTCCTTAATATGTTCAAACTGATGCTCAAGTAAAATTTTAGCAACAAGATTATTGGCATCAAACAAAAGACTTGGAGGCTTAAGTTGTTTTTGCTTTTCAATTAATGAATTGAAACGGCTTCTTTGAAATTCAAGCTCATTTAGAATGATTGATTCATCCTGATTTTCACAAGCAGTCCGGAGAATGAGACCTTCAGAGTTTTCAAGATGTGTTTTTCCAAATTTACGCCATCTTTCCCTTTCTTCTTCCTCTTTCATTTTCCTCGAAACAGCTACATAATTCCCAAACGGCGAATAGACAAGGGAAGTTCCAGGAAACTCTATAAGTCCAGTTAGTTTGGGGCCCTTTCGCTCTGTCCCTTCTTTCGTAACTTGAACAATAATTTCCTCACCTTGTCTAATAAAATGAGCGATACTTTTATCTTTTTCACTTTGGGGTGAAAGATGGTAGGAAGCAAGCTGCTCTCGTCCGATATAGCCGTTTCTGCCTATACCAATATCTACAAAAGCTGCCTGCATACCTGGAAGAACGTCTATCACTCGACCCTTATATACATTTCCAACGATTTCTTTATGTGTAGGTTGCTGGATATTCAACTCTAGAACTTTATGATCCTCTACTACCGCTACGCGCTTTTCACTTGTCTTAACATTTATTATAATTGTCTTCAAACTCTTGATCCTCGCTTTAACATTTCACTCTACCTTATAATGTACCTCATTTGGAAATGTCAATACAAGTAGAGAAGCTCACCGACAGGTTGCGTAATTTTTTTATCATTAAAATAGGCATATAGCAGCTCATTTTCATCAAGAGGCTGTTGGTTTTCTCCGTCCTTTCTAATGACAATGGGGTGCTTACAACCTCGTTGAAACATCGAGAGTACGGAATACACCATTTCAGTTTCGTCCACAACGAGTGGCTTCAATTTCGTAAAGGTGTCCTGCTTACCGTAATAGCGTTCCAGTAAGAATCTCATGAAGACATAATGCCGTTTCTTCCATTCCATGATAATCGAAAAGAATAGGAAGGATAAAATCACCCAGAGATTTAGATTTTTCGGGCTATAGAATAACATTCCAATTAAGATTAGCCCTGCTACCATGCAGGATACGATAAGCATCCGTTTATGTGCCTCAAAAAAAGAATGCTTATAAGAAAAAAACAAATATAGTAATTTCCCTCCATCTAATGGCCAAATTGGAAGAAGATTAAAGACTAGAATGACCACGTTATGGTACAGAAACAAATCAAACGTTTTTGGAGATATGACTGAACCCAAAAACAGGCAATACGCAACACCCACTAACCAAATATGTTGCAGTGGACCTGCTAAAATCACGAGGAGTTCTTCCTTTAAAGGACGATTCCCATGTTCATCCATCTCTGCCACTCCACCAAATGGTAGGAGCTGAATCTTCTTAATTCTCCATGAAAAAAAATGGGCACATGCAGCATGTCCCATCTCGTGGACCAATATGATTAAAAACAGCATCAATAGTTCTCTAAAATGTGCAGTAACAACCGCAATTGCGACGATAAGCCAAAGTAGAGGATGTATTTCTATTTTTCTTAGAAGTTTTACGTAATTATTCAAATTTTATCACCTGTATCGGGTCAATAAATGTTTCACCTTGCTTTATTGCAAAATAATACGATCCTTTGTTCTCGCCTTCAGGGTCTTGAACCTTTCCAACCTCTTGTCCTGTCTCTACATAATCATATAGTTTTACATTTACTGATCCTAAATTTCCATACCAAGTTTCAGTGCCATCGCTATGTTGAATCACCACAGTTTTGCCTAGATCCCCTTTAACTGCAACTTCTGTCACATTTCCTGCATTCATTGCCTCTACTACCTTGCTGTCGGTTTCAACTATAATACCTTGACCATTTGCTTCAAAAGTCTCGGTCACTGTTCCAGCTGCAGGAAGGGCATATTTACCGGGTTCAGGTGTATCAACTTTGTCTTTGTTTTGATTAATAGGAATTAAAGCTAGTGGACTACCAAAAGTATCTTTATACCATTCAGTTACAGCTGCAAATTGAAATTCAGTTTCCATTGTACTAGATACAAAATGCCGGACCTTTTCAAAATTAGGCGACTGATTTTTAAATATAATTCCAATTGACAACACAAGAATGGCTGAAAGAAGTACCTTAAATAAAAAAACTTCTTTTCGGAAGAGTGGATGGCCTCCATCTCCAGGTCCACCCCCATCGAAAGATGCGTATGTACTGCCTCCAAATCGCTCTTCATCATTTGCTAAAAAGGGGGAAACAGTCTTATGGTGATTAGTGGGGCTCGGGTATCTGGAACGCTTTCTCTTCGCAATCCGCCTTCTAATTTCATTCGCTCGATTACTCATATATTCACATCATCCCTTGTCCATATTATTTGTACAAGTTTATGATTAAAGGAACTAAGATATGACAATATTGAAGCACTCGAAAAAAGAAGGATGAGATTTCTCCCATCCTCCTTCTTCTACTTATTTATTTTTTCCTGGTTTGTCAGGTTTTCCTGGTTTATCAGGCTTTCCTGGCTTCCCTTTCCCTGGCTTTCCATCATCTTCTTGAACATTGATAAACAGCTTACCAGTTGCAACTTTTCGAGCCTCATTGCCATATTCATCCCTTACAATAACCTCAATTTCAGCACCTTCTGCAACTACGCTTGAAACAGCCGTCCAATAACCAACGTAGTCACCAGGAGATACCTCTTGTACTGGAAGTTCTGTAGCATTGCTAAGATCAGCTTTTGCGTTCGTTAAAGGCATCCGAATCGCAAAAGTTGCATCTAATCCAGGTTCAGTTGTGAATTCAATTTTCACACTTTCACCAGATTGTAAATGTACATCCTCTGTAGGTTTAAGATCAGCTATTGTTATTTCACCAAATTTAGCCGTCACAGTAACCTGATTAGTAGTTGTATTACCTGCTTTATCTGTAGCAACGACCTCGATATTATTTTCACCATTTTCAAGTAAAATGCGTTTTGAGAAACTTCCGTCTGTGATAGTTGCATTTTCACCATTTACTGTCACAGATTCAATATTTTCATCTTGAACAGTACCTGTCACTGTTACCGTTTCTTTATTTGTCTTTGAACCATCTTCAGGGCTTGTAATTGCGAGTTCCGGAGATGTTTGGTCAAGAACAACTACAACAGGTTCTGATGCATCAGTAATTCCTGTATCAGTTGAAGCTTTAGCTGTTAGTGAATTCTCACCATCCTGCAGTTCAATATCAACTGAAAAAGTACCAGCATCTGTTGTTTCAGTTGTCGCTATTTCTTCCCCATTGTTAAAGACATGAACAGTAGTAGTCGGTGCTGCCTTTCCTTCAACAGTAACAGTTGATTCATTCGTGTAAGCACCTGTTATTGGAGAAGTAATGGTCGGAGCCGTTACCTCATAATTAACTGTTGCACGAATCATGTAATTACCTTCAGCTTCTGGAGCTAATGACCATGCTCCTCCAACCAACTGCCAGCTACGACCTGAATACTCCCCATCTTCATCGGTTCCAAGTCCCGGTGCATTTGGATTTGGATCTGCTTGAATGTATACCATATAGAAGTCTCCTTCTACGATGATACCTTCAGCTGCAAGATCCACATTTGTCCATTCACCAGTTCGTAGAGCAGTTGCATCAATCGGCCCAGCAAGTTTTTTACCTGGTGTTCCATCTGCTCCAGTTGCATCCCATACTTCTACTTTGAAATCCGTTCCTCCTGGTGTTGGCCATGTTGTATCCCAGAAACGGAATTGTCCTCCTGTAACAAGAGCAGCATTTTGACCTTCATTTAATGACATTTTCACTGCCCATCCATTGCCAGCATCATAGAAAGCACGTGCATTTTCTGCAGTTCCATCGTCATAACCAATTTCACCAGGATATCCGATGAATGGTCTTAATTCTACGTTTTGCGAAACCTCACCATTTCCTTCGAGAACAACTTCAAATGATTCACTATAATAGGAAGGTGCCATTACTCGAACTGTATACGTACCTTCATATGCAGTAAGTGAATAGTGACCATCTTCATCTGTCACAACTGGTGCAACATTTGCATCTTCGACGAGTAATAGAGTCGCACCTGAAACTGGTTCACCTGTTGCCGCATTTGTAATCGTACCTGTTACTGTTCCTTGTGCTTTCTCCTCTAAAACAAAGTTTGCTACTGCTTCACCATCTGCCTCGACTGTTACAGTTTGTTGCGCTGGATGATATCCATAGCTTTCAGCAACTACTGTAAAATCACCTGTGCCATGAATTAATTCATAAGCCCCAGTGGCTGGATTAGTTGTAACAGATCTGCCCGATTCTAATACACTTACTTGAGCATTTAAAGGTAAAGCTTGTGGGCTATTTTCTTTAACATCTACTTCCTTGAACTCGATGTTATAACCTTCTGGCTGAATTTTTGCTGGGTCAACTTTTTCTCCTTCTTTTAGAGAAACTGAACTGTCACCTCTATCCGCGCTGTCACCCTTCGTAGGTTGTACTCCTAATTGCGCTTTACTTTGACCAGTTAGTTGCTCGTTTGATAAACGTACATCATCAATGTACCAACCATCACGTGTAACACTTCCATCAGTTGTTACATTGAAGCCAATATATACACGTTGTCCCGCATAATCTGATAAATCAACTTCTGCGGATTGCCATCCAGAAGATGTATCTGTGATCCGTAGTAATTGTGTCCAGTTTTCCATATCTGTAGAAACAAATACATGACCATAATCCCAGTTACGTTCAAGATTAAACCAGTTCATATATTGTAGATATGACGGACCTTCAGGCAGGTCAACTGGCGGCATAACAAGAGTCATATTCGCTCCGCTACTATATTGTCCAGCTAGATTCGTAGCATATACTTTTTCTCCGGAATGTGCACCATTAGGTCCACTTGTAGGAACACCCCATTGCCAAGAATCACCCGCACCATAGGAGAACCAACCCACAGGAGTAGATTCAAAATCTTGGAAATAACCGACTGAGATTCCTGGCTGAACAGTAACTTCGTATACTTCAGTCGTTAAATCATTTTGACCAAAATCAACAACCTGCCAACGATATGAAACTGAAGGCTCTGCAATTTCTTCACCTGGAATCACTGCTTCATATGTTCCTTCATTGTACGTACCTGATGTTTGAGTAGCTGATACATTCACCCACTCACCATCTTGATTTTCATATTGAAGTACAACAGATGTAATGCTTATGTTGTCTTGTACTGAAATAGAAAGTGGTAAATCCATACCTGCATAGGTTTCAGAAGGAGCTGCATGTTCAAACGTTGGAGCCTCTTCATCCACACCATCCTTTGCAACTTGACCTTTAATTTTACCTAGTCCAGATGCAACTGAGGAAACAGCTAGATAGGCATTAGCCAAACCATAACCATAACCAAAGTTAGGTGATTCTGGGAAGGTACCGTCAGTTAAAGGCGTTGCAGTTGATATAATGATCTCTTCAATTTGCTCAATCGTTAATGACGCGTTTGCTTGCTTTAATAACGCTACAATAGCAGAGATATGCGGACCTGCCATTGATGTTCCATTCCATCCACCTTCATACCCACTGCCTGGAACGGATGAACGAATATTCACACCTGGAGCTGAAATATCCGGTTTAATATCCCCTTCATATGGTGAAGGACCTTGTAACGAGAAGTTTGCCAAACGATCATTAATATCCGTTGCTCCAGTTGCAAACGATTCAGGATAGTTTGCTGGTGTAGCAATTGACCCTGGGCCACCTGGATTAAATAAAGTTGTATTACCTGCAGAAAACTCTGGGAAAATATCGGCTGCTCTCCAGTTTTGGACCATCGGGCGATACCATTCATCTAAACCAGGTCCTCCACCCCATGAATTGTTAACAACATCAGGAGCCATATCTGGGTTACCGCCAGGAGCGATAATCCATTGCCCAGCTTCTAATAAGTCAATATCTGACCCTCCGGCATCTGTAAATGCTTTAACTGCGATCCACTTTGCACCTGGGGCAACACCAATCTGATTAGCACCATTTGGCTCTGCACCAACCATTGTACCTGTAACATGTGTACCATGACCAATATCGTCATACGGAGTAGATTGACCAGCAGTTGCATCAAACCAGCTATATTGGTGGTTCGGATTGCTTGGATTAGCTGGGTCATAGCCACGGTACTGCTCCATTAATGCTGGATGATTCCATTGAACACCCGTATCAATGCTCGCGACAACCGTACCAGAACCATCGATTCCCATCTCCCAAACCTGTGGAGCTCCAACACGATCAATATTCCACTCAATGTTTTGAGGGGTCGCTTTGGATTCAACTGCTACTGAAGACTTTTCCGTTACTGGAACATGCAATGTTCGTGTTTCATTAGGTAACACTTTTTCAACTTCAGGGAACGATGCAATTTTCTCCATAACATCTTTCGTAGCGGTAACCGCCATTCCGTTTACAATGAAAAAGGATTTGATATCTTTTGCATTACCGGAAACCTCTTCTTTTTGTAGATATGTCTTAACATCACCTTGTGTTTCAATCGCTGTTGTACGAAGTTCTGAAACGATTGCATTTCGTTTAATCGATTTTGTTTTAGCTACAGTAGATTTTTGAATACTAGCTTTTTTAGCAGCTTCATTTGCTACTTTTTTAGAATCAACTTGTTCCTTGAACTTAACCAGAAAGGTAACCATCTTCTCATCGGCAAATTGGTCTTTTAAGCTTTTAGAAATTTTACTTGAAGCAACTTCCTTTTTATTTCCTAGATAAGATGTTGAAGTTTCCTTTTCCTGAGCAAATGTTTGCGGTGCCATTACACTTGGTGCTAGTAATAACGCACACATTACAATACTTGCAACCTTTGTTAACCTACGTTTCCCTTTTTTCCTCATCAAGTTTCCTCCCTCTATTTTTTTATGATCTGATATGTCCTCCTTTCGTAAGAATCCTATACTCCAATGCATTGGGGTCTGTTCGGTATTTCTCATTGATAAATACCGCGTATTTCCAACCGGAAATAACATTATGTAGAAGTACAGGTATGAATTAACCTTAGCTAAAAAAATATGAAAAAAGTGTCGAAAAACGACTTATTTGTTTGAAGATTCAGAATTTGGTTAATTTGTATTATATGGAAAAAGATAAATAAGGAGTTTAGTACGAATAAATATATTTTCGTTATATTATTGTTTTTTTGGGGGTTTTCCAAGAAAATGGGGATTTTGCTTTACCTTACTTAACAAAAGATTGGTAATTTATTTGTTAGGTAGATTGACTTATTTGTAATGTCTTTGTAAATATTTTCACAAAAATGATTATATTCTCCTTCTGATTTTTCTGGAATTATTTAGGTAAATAAGAATTTGGTAAATAATCCCTCCTAATTTCAGTATTACGATAGGTATAGTCTCCTAAGTTACATTGATAAATTTGATGGGAAAGGACTAAACTCTCATAGTTGTCGTTTAATTTCTATATGTACAACATAGAGGAATCTTTTTACAGCAACAAAAAACCACCTTATTTTGAAGGTGGTTTAACGTACGCCAAAGAATTTCTTGATTTTTGAGAACATCCCCTTTGGATCGTTATCAAGAGATTGAAGTGGAATCGACTCCCCAAGAATTCTCCGAGCTATATTTCGATATGCAATTGCTGTTTTGCTGCTTGAATTTAACGCAATCGGCTCACCATTGTTTGATGCTTTAATGACTTCATCATCATCTGAGACAATTCCGATTAAGTCGATTGAGAGATGTGTCACAATTTCATCAATATCAAGCATCTCACCTGATTTCATCATATGATTCCGAATCCGGTTTACAATTAGACGTGGAGGCTCTATATCCTCTTTTTCAAGTAATCCAATTATGCGGTCTGCGTCTCGAACGGCAGAAGTTTCTGGTGTTGTTACAACAATAGCTTTGTCAGCTCCAGCGATAGCATTTTGAAAGCCTTGTTCAATACCGGCAGGACAGTCAATGATTATATAATCAAAATCCTGTTTTAACTCCTCTACCAAATTCTTCATTTGGCTAGGTTCTACTGCAGTTTTATCACTTGTTTGGGCAGCTGGCAGTAAATAAAGATGGTCATCGAATCTTTTATCTTTAACTAAGGCTTGTTTAAGCTTACAACGCCCCTGTACAACGTCAACTAAATCATAAATGATTCGATTTTCAAGACCCATAACAACATCTAGATTACGCAGGCCAATATCTGTATCTATTAAACATACTCGTTTCCCTAGCACAGCCAAGGAAGTGCCTACGTTAGCAGACGTGGTCGTCTTTCCGACTCCACCTTTTCCTGATGTTATAACTATAGCCTCTCCCACAGCTAGATTCCCCCTTCTAACCTTGTTAAATTAGGTCTTAAATGAGTTAACTGTTGCAATCTATCTACTACAATTGTCTCATTATCGTCCACATAGGCACATTCCATAAGATTGTTGTCTGTTTGAACAGCATCTGGTGCTCTATTCATGATGTCACCAATTCGAAGCTGTGTAGGTTTCATAACTGATGCAGTAATGATTGCATCTCGTCTCCCATTGAAACCAGCATGTGCAATTCCACGTAAAGTGCCTAAAATAAAAATATTTCCTCCCGCAATTACCGTAGCTCCAGGGTTCACGTCACCAACTAACATAAGATCTCCTTCGACCTCTAGAACTTGTCCGGAACGAATCACCTTAGCAACTGAAACAATTTCATGTTTCTTTCTCATCTCTTCTGCTTCTTGTTTTGTAATGACATTACTATCAATTAAATCTACGACTAAATGTTTTTTATTTCGAATAATCGATCTGATTTCTTCTTCTTGATCATGTGATAAAAAACGATTACCAATCTTTACTTTAACAGGAACAAACGGAACATCCTCATTCCGCTTCTGATTCAAGGAAAGCTTAATCTCTAAGTCTTCGATTAGCTCTTTAAATGAACAAGAATCATCGAGATGCAACGTTAGTCCGTCTTTTGTCCCTTTTATTGTAACATACTGTTGTTTTTGTCCTTTCACGACGTTCACCTCAACGATAATATACTTCAACAAGAGACTCCATTTTTCCTGTTAATTATCAAATTTTTTTAAGAGATTCTATCAAATTCTACTTATTCTTCAATATGCAGCTTTCCTAGTAATTTCTTAAAGGGAAATGCAAACACTAGTATAAATATACTATTTATTAGTAACGTCGGTAAAATTCGGATTTGAAGGAATCGTTCTATTGAAATAGTAGTAGATCCGATTACCAAATTTACACCATACACACAAAATTCCAACACAAAGATTCCAATGAGACTTAGAAAAGAGATGACAAAGATATTTGTTTGTAAAATTCGACTTGCCCAGGAAATAAGATAAACCACAAGTGTGTATAAAAATAAGTAAACTCCTAAAACTTCCGTATAAACAATATCATATAGTAAACCAAAGATAGCCCCATATAGAAGTCCCATTGGTTTATTAAAATAGACTGTAGTAAAAGCAATCAATAAAAATAAAAAACGGGGTACAAAGACATTTTCTTTGTGAAATATATCTACTGGCACTAAATCAACAAAGCTGCTCTCTAGTAAAAAAACAAAGGACAAAATAAGGGGAAGAACGAAACGCTTCACGATTCTTCCTCCTCCTCTTCCGGTACAATCATCGTTCTCTCGACAATGATAACATGATCAATTTCATAAAAATCAGCAGCTGGTCTGATGTAGGCTGTTTTTGTTAATCCATAATCGTCAGGTACAATATCCATAACCTCACCAATATATAGTTCACTTGGGAAAATTCCACCTAGTCCGGAAGTAAGTACCTTTTGATCTTTTTCAATCTTAGAATCTGGCGTATTGATTTTAAATAGTAGAGCTTCTTTTTCCTCGTCATACCCCTCAATTAACCCCATAATCTTTGATTCTCCTTGAATGTAGGCAGAGATTCGATTAATGCGATTAGGGGAACTCAAAAGCTGGATGGTGGAAGTAAATGTGTTAGCATGCTTTACCTTACCAATTAATCCTTTTGAGGTGACAACCGCCATGTCAACTTTCACACCATGCCGAGTTCCACGATTAACTGTAATAATTTCATGCCATTGATCAGGGTTACGTCCTATTACAGTGGCCTGAATTTTATTAAAATGATCAAGTGATTCCGTTTTTTCCAAGACATCACGTAATTTTCCGTTTTCTTTCTCTAACTCCTGTACTTTTGCTTCTAATTGACCATATGAATCAAGCTTTTCCTTTAAGAGTTTATTCTCTTCATATGTATTTTGAATATGATTGATATTATCAAAAAATCCCGCAATGGCTTGTGAGGGCTGATGAAAAACACTTTGAACCCAACCAACTGAGTCTTTTATAAATTGCTCCGGCCATGATAATTTGTTACGCTCTTGTAAGGAAAATCCAATCAATGCCACTAGAACGATGATACAAACAAGTAAGATGATTAGTCGCTTATTGAGAAAAAATTGTGGCATGTGTTACACCCTCTAACTAAACTTTAAATTTCAACACATATAGTGGGGAAGTTAAATTCCCCACTATTAAAGTATCTTATCGTAAATCCTTTGATTTCCCTTTAAATAAATGGATATGGTCGAGTGCCTTACCGGTACCGATTGCGACACAATCTAATGGGTTTTCTGCGATAAGGACAGGCATACTAGTCTCTTCACTAATAACCTTATCCAAATTACGTAAAAGAGCTCCCCCACCTGCTAATACAATTCCACGGTCCATAATATCTGCTGCTAATTCAGGTGGCGTCTTTTCAAGCGTATTTTTAACAGCATCGACTATCGCATACACTGTATCATGAAGGGCTCCCGAAATTTCCTCTGCTGTAATTTCAATTGTTTTTGGTAAACCAGTTAGTAAGTCTCTTCCGCGGATTTCCATGTTTTCTACACCTTCTGGAGCACCCGCTGATCCAATCTCAACCTTGATTGCTTCCGCTGTCCGATCTCCAATCATAAGGTTGTAGGTCTTTCGAATGTATTGAATAATTGCATCATCCATTTCATCACCAGCAATACGGATGGACTGACTTGTAACGATTCCACCTAAAGAAATGATTGCTACTTCTGTTGTACCTCCACCAATATCAACGATCATACTGCCAGTTGGTTCCCATACAGGAAGGTTAGCCCCAATTGCCGCTGCGAATGGCTCCTCGATAGGATACGCATCTCTCGCACCAGCCTGACGAGTCGCGTCGATTACCGCGCGTTGTTCAACTGCTGTAATACCAGATGGTACACAAACCATAATATATGGTTTTCTTGAAAAAAAGTTCTTTGTTTTAACCGCTTGATTTATGTAATACTTCATCATTGTGGCAGTTGTTTCGTAGTCAGCGATGACTCCATCCTTCATAGGACGAAGCGCAACAACATTCCCAGGTGTACGCCCAATCATGTTTTTAGCATCATTTCCGACTGCCACAATCTGCTTTGTATCTGTTTGCATGGCAACGACCGATGGCTCTCTCACTGCAATTCCTTTACCTTTAATGAAAACAAGCGTATTAGCCGTTCCTAAATCTATACCAAGGTCTCTTGTACCTATTCCAAACATATATGTATCTTCCTTTCTGATACGCGAATAAAGAGTTGTAATAATTGTTACTCACGCGAAAAACTCATAACAAATATTATATCGTACAAAATTAAAAATTAATAGTCACACATAACCTTTTTCTTTAAGACTGACATATTTATGTTCTCCAATGATCAAATGATCCAATAGCTCTATGCCAATTATCCTACCACATTCAACAAGTCTTTTCGTTACCTCAATATCCTCTCGGCTTGGAGCAGGGTCACCAGAAGGATGATTATGAATGCAAATTATCGAAGCAGCTGACCTGCGAAAGGCCTCCTTATACACTTCACGAGGATGAACAATCGAGGCATTTAAACTTCCGATAAAAATTGTTTGGCGATGTATCACCTGATTTTTCGTATTTAAGTATAGACAAACAAAATGTTCCTGAGTTAAAAAGCGCATGTCCTCCATCACATATTTTGCCCCATCTTCTGGGGACCTAATGACATAGCGATCTTCATATTGAAGTTTGCCTATTCTTCGACCAAGCTCAATAGCTGCCATAATTTGTACGGCTTTTGCTTGCCCAATCCCCTTAATCGAGGTGATTTCTTCAACAGATGCTTCCTGCAATAATCGTAGTCCTTCGAAATGATGTAATAAGCGGTTTGACAGTTGGATAACGGATTCTTCCTTCGAACCCGTGCGTAATAGAATGGCTAAAAGCTCATGGTTCGAAAGGCTGTCGGGTCCATCGGAAACCAAACGTTCCCGAGGCCTTTCCGCTTGAGGGTAATCCCGAATCATAAGTTCAGACGTTTTCAAATAGGTTCCTCCTACCTTCACAAATAGATACTCGGACCCCACTCTCATTTATTAAACTGCAGACTACTTCGTGAAATTATCGTACCTAGAAATGCAACGTATAGAGTTTTCTTTTCTCAAACTGTACAAATTTTTTAGCAGTGAAAACCTAGATTTCTTAATTCACGAAGGGTTCTTGATACAGGCAATCCTACTACAGAAAAATAGTCCCCTTTAATATGTTTTACGAGTGCAGATCCAAGTCCTTGAATTCCATATGAACCTGCTTTATCCTTTGGTTCGCCTGAAGCAACATATGTTTGAATTTCCTCATCCTTAAGGTCCCAAAACGTTACTTCTGTTCTTTCAAAAAACGTTTTTTGGGTATCCTTAAAAAGGATCGCAACTCCTGTTACGACTTCATGTGTTTGATTTGAAAGTGTTTTTAAAACATCTATAGATTCCTGTTCGTTTTTAGGTTTACCTAAAAATTGGTTTTGAAACACAACAGCTGTATCTGCTGCAAGAATATAGGAATCAGGGAATTGCTCCAGGATCGCCTTTGCTTTTTTTAAGGCTATGGTCATTGCTTTTTCTTCAGGAGTGAGTGTTTCGTCAATGGATTCATCAATATTACTGACGGAAACATCGAAGGAAAGTTTCACATTTCTAAGAAGTTCCTTTCGTCGTGGGGAACCAGAGGCTAAAACGAGGTGTTGCATGATTTATTCACCCTTTATCTTTATATTTCAGAATGGAAGATACCTGTTTATCGTATCAAACAATACATGACTCTACAATTACGAAAAATTGAATTTTGTCGATAATTTATCGTTTGTAAAAATTTATCTATTTATGTAAACCCAAAGAAATTCAATCCATAAAGAAGGAAAGGAGTTCATTTCTCCTTTCCCAGTCGATTGTAAAATTTAATTTTGACTAACTTAGCTCAGAAATCCAAACGGTATAGGCTTGGTACGCATTTAATAGTGATTGTTGTGATTGCCACAATGCCTTCTCGTCGCCACCATTTTTAAAGGATTGTAGCTGAGTAAAGGAAGACTCAATATTCGCATTGAATTCTTTAAGCTGTTCATGCAGGTTGTCTTTTTTGATTTCCTTTACTGCCGATAATTGTTTTGATAGATTCTCTAATTGTCCGTTATCAATCGTACCCGTACCAAATGCTTGAGAAGATAGAGTTAATAATTCCTTAAATACTGGTAGACTTACCTTAATTGCTTCTGAGTCCATTTTTCCTACTTTCGAATAAGACCCACCCGGCATCTCGAATGTTTTCGTAAAAAACTCAGGGAATGCTTCTTTGTATTTGGCCTTAATATCCCCAACTGAGCCTTGTTCAGAACCGATACCAGCAAGAACGTAAAACGCACCATCCATTTCAACAGTCGTTGCAGCAAACCCTTTACCTTTGATATCACTCACAGTTGTATTAGCAGATTCAGCAGTTGAAAATTTACCACCTTGTACGATCCCAGTTGATAGAGTCTCTAAATCTATCGCAACCTGATCACTTGCAGGTGGGTCTTCCTGTTTCCCAGTTGGAGCAGGATTGCCGTTTGTAACTTGTGTTGGGTTTTCATTATCTGCTGGTCCAGCATTCACATCTTCTACGACTTTTAAAATCATGAACCCAAAACCTGTGCCAAGAACGATGGCTAAAGCAATAGAAATAACCAATTGTTTTAATGAAAATACTTGTATTCCTTTACTCTTTTTCGGTAAATATGGAATTTTGCTAGGACCATTGGTATGACGTAAATCTTCAATTGGAATCACAGGAATCTCTTTTTCTTTTGTTTTTTGATTTCTCAAATCTTCATCTGGTAGAACCCAGCTAAAATCATCCTCTTCTTCCTCTTGTGCTGCCGCAACCTCTTCATTTTCAACAATAATAAGAGGTTTTTCCTTTTCGACAAATTCTGTTTTCTCTTTCTTTTCCTTCTTAACCTTCGGCTCCTTGCCATTAATTTTAATAGAAATCCGATTCTGCTTGTCCATTTTTTCACCACCCATTTAAGGAACGCCTACTTTTTTTTCAATGCTACCATACCTATAAAAAAAAAGAACAAGACATTTGTCGTCTTGTTACTAGAGGTTTTCGTCAAATTGTTACAAATGATAACAATTGGTGGGTTTCCATGAGTACATATAAAGTAAAAAAACCCACTAATTCGTGGGTTTATTGTTCAACATTCATTGATAATTCTACAAAAACATTAGGACCTAAGTCTTGAGCCTTTATAATATCATCTACTGATAAATGAGTGCCAGCTGGTATTAAAACATTTCCTTCATTGTCCAAAATGTCTTTAGTGACTACTTTGCCATATAGAAGATCTACTTGTTTGAGGCGAAGTGCTTTTGCTTCTGCTTCTTCATGCTTGTCTATTGATGCATTAATTTCATCAAATGGACTTTGTTCTTCTGTTGATGATGCGGGTAAAACTTTTTCAATGATTTCTTCATTTGGTTCATTTTGTGTTTCTAGTATTGGATTTTCGAAATACTCTACAGAGTCAAGGAACTTAGATGACGCGTCTTCCTCTACAATAATAATGTCTTTTCCATATGTAAGAACAGAATCAGATGCGAGAGCCACTTCACTTCCAGAGACATTTAATAATGTACCTAATAGATTTCCTGTTTCATCATCCACATAATATTCAAGGACTTCCCCTAATAATTGTCCTTTTCTTGTCATGACTTTTGTATTCGTAATTTTGATTTTCTTATTTACAAGTGAATTTGCAATTGGTATCTCATTCAAATCTATAACAGAGCCTTCACTTTCAATAGTGACGGCGTACTCACCAATACCAACTACCCTTTTGAACGGAATAGCCTTCACACTAACTTGCCAATCTTCATGTTCTATAGTAAGAAAGTCCACTGAGCCTTTTTCAGGATTTATCACTAAGGATTTAACCTTTCCAATTTCGATTCCATCTATAATACTAATGATTGGCAGACCAACTATTTCAACACTCTTCTTCATTCTATTCACCACACCTAGTTATTTTTTCATGCGTCTTTTTTCATTCATTTTACCATGTTCTTCGCTATTTTTCGTCATATTTTGCAATATTCATCTTTAATAAAATTAATTTCTTGTAAAATTACAGGATATTTTTCAAACCTAACTCTATTTTGTGATAGTAAAGATGATAGTTCTTCAATTTGTCCTGTATTTATATAATGTTCTATTAATAAACTAACAAAAGTATAATAATCATGATCAGAAAGTTGAGGATTGAGATGGTCCAGAATTATCTTTTCATAGCGAGAATTTGAGACTTTATTACGTGAAAGTTTTATTTGAGAAATCATCGTAGCAAAGAGCTGTTGTCTTAGCACGTTATTATTGTCTTGATTTCCTTGAGTATCGTCCTCTACTTCAACAACTTCCATCATTTCAGTACTAGGATAATCTTCCTTTGATTCATCGAATTGCTCATTTTCTAATGTTATTATTCCGGTTTCTTCTAGTTCTTTTATTTCCGGAGCTTCACCAATCTGATTCTGTGATGCCTCCAGTTGTACTTCCTGAATTGTATTCTCGTTTTCAACAGGAATGGACAGAATAACATCTTCTTCAGTTGAATCATCCTCAATTTCTTCAACCTTTTTTTCGCTAGGTTCAATGAGTGGGATACCCTCTATACCACTTTCTTTACTCGGATGTTCGACTTTATTGACTGGTAAACTATCAATTTGAATTTCTTCAAGGGTTGAAGGTGCAGTCATTTGAATTTCATCTTCCTCTTCGTCTAGATCGTTTGGTTCAAGTTCTATCGTTTCTTCAGATGCTTCAAGAATCCCATCCGTTTTTTGCAATTCATTAGGAGGATTTAATTCCAGTTCAATTTCTTTGAGCAATTCCTCAAATTCGTGATTTCCGTCCTGATTGTTTTTGTGCGTGACATCTGGAAGTTCTTCATTTTCAACATGTATATTTTCAATGATGTATTCATCATTTTTTTGACTGACAATTGGTTCAAGTTCTTCAACAAATTCCTCATCAACTGCTTGTGTTTGAGGAGAAACGATATCTCGCTCAACTTGAAGTGCCTTGTCTTTTTGAGGGCTTGCCTGCTTTCGTATTTCTTCTTCAATATCATCTTCAATTTCAAATTTAATGACTTGATCTTCGTATTCTTCACTATTTTCGTCATGAATAAATAATTGATTTCCATATTTTTTTCCAATTAAATATGAAGCTCCTATTGCTAGCAGTATTAACACTAAGCCAGTTTGCCATACACTCATTACTGTCTTCAATGCGATACCAATACTGAATACGATAAATGCACAAAAAAGAATTAGTAACTTTCCCTTGTGAGTAAAACCAATAGGCAAAAAATAAATAATGGGTAATATTATTAAAAGAGAAATAATTGCAATTACAAGAGATTCCAAGTTGCTCTCACATCTTTCTATAAAGATCATCAAGTTCCTTTTAACAGTTGCAATAAATGTTTTAGGAAAGTGTTTTTTTCATCGAAGCCATTTTTTTACATTTTGTTATTTTATACTAATGTTTAGATTTTACAAAAACTTTTATGATACTGCGATAACAGCTAAAAACGAGACATTTTTGCTTTGCCTCGTCCTTTACTAGGTTATCAGCTACTCATTTTCTTCACTTTTCTTTTCTAAACCTGTTGCCAAAGGATTATCCTTGTTGCTTGGTGGGGGAACCGTAAGTTTTGGTGCCTCTTCAGCAAGTTCAGGGTATTTAGGCATATAAAAAGTTGAAATGGTCACATCATACACGAGTGGTTGTGCCATTTGATCCACAGATGTCAACTCCGGAGTACCTGAAAAGCTTATTGAATCCACCCTTGTGATTCTAGTCTGGTGTTCGATAACAGATAAGAACTTCTCCAAATCGGGATAGGTGGGTGATTGGATTTGTAATGTTACAGTTATCTGGTTTAGTCCATCGATAAGTTCAGGATCAATATCCTTCACTTCTTCCACAGTCTGATTGGCATCATCTGACCCATTTTCCGTCAAAGCCTGATCATTTCCTTCATTTTCGGGATTCGTTGCTTCCTGTTCCTCAACAGGTTGAGTTTCATCGAATAATGTGAATTCACTTTCGCTATAAGACATACTAATAACTCGACTCTCAGATAAAGTCTCTGCACGTTCAAGATCCAAAACGATTTGCTCAACTAGAGGAACTACTGGAATTCTTTTTTGAATTTCAGTAGAACTAATATTTGGCGTTTCGTTCGTACGTTTATTCGATATTAACTCTAACAGTCTTTCTTCTGTTTTCACAGTATTCTCTAATTGAGATATTTTCAACTTCACTGGTTTTACTAAGAGAAAATAGGTTAAATAAAAAACACCAGATAAAAAGACGATAGACATAACCAAATAGATAATTTGTTTTCGTGAAAATTGGAGAGTCATACCTAATTTCCCTCCTGTAATGAACGGATGGCACTCTTCTCAAAAACAATCTCATATTGAGCAAAATACCTAGGCAGAATGTCATTATTTATGTCTGTTTCAACCGCATTACCAGTTGGAGCATCCTCAGCCTCATTACTATTATTGTTCGATTGTTCTTTATTATCGGCCTTATCCCCATTCTCTTCTAAAATTGGGGTAGTAGAGACAGTTAATAGGCGTGCTGAACGAATAAACGGAGATTCAGTAAGTAAAGCCAGATAATGAGCATTTTCTGTATTGGTATCAAACTGAACTTCTAAAGAAACAATTCCATCCTCTGAGTATGAAAATTTTTGAACAAAACCCCGTTCAGGCAATAACTTAGTTAAATGATTTATAATCGGTACCGACTCTACAAAATAGCCATCAGCCCACTCCACAGTTCTTTCTAAATTGATTAGATTATTCGAATTATTTGCGGATGCATATTTTTGTTCCTCTGCTGCTCGTTTTTCTTGTAGTGTCTCAATTTGGTTTGCAAGATTTTCTTTAAGTAAAGTTGCTTGTTTATATTGTATAAAGATCAACAAAAATCCAATGATTGCAACACAAAGAATAATTAGAAGGAGTAGTAATTTCGCTCGATTTTTAAACTCTTTTCTTGGTAGTAAATTAATATCCACAAGCATAATTACACCTCTTTTAGCGCCAATCCTAATGGTAGAAAAAATTGACTAGGCATTTTCTCAAATGTATCAATTGTACAAACTGGAATTTCATATCGTTCAACAAGAGTTGATGTAATGTCTGGAAGATTTGGATGATCCCCGCTAACGAGAATATTTGTAATTCTTTCTTTCCCCTGTGACATGTTAAAACTATAAAAATTCATCACATGTTCAATCTCTTTAGTTATTTCATCTATCAGGACTTCTAACTTACTGCGATGACTGTTCCATCTTATGTCTGCTAAGGTTTTGGAAGAGTTTTGTTGGATATCCCAATCATCAATTGATGTTTCTAAGGTAATATGCCTCATAAACAAAGGGATGTCGTGATGGAAAATACTTATATTTGCAGATTGTAGATCAAATTGAAGCAACAGTGAATGTTCTTCTGCACTTGTTTTCTTACAAAAATGAAACAGTCGATACATACAAAGTGGTGAAATGTCTGCCGCAATAGGCTTTAACGAAATATCCTCTAATAGGGACGAGTATTCGATAGCAACATCCTCAGGTGCTGCAAAAATGAGAACCTCTTTTTTCTTTTCAACTTCTGAAAGAATTTTATAATCCAAAACAGGGTCTTCGAAAGGAAGATGAATGGTTGCTCCGAGCTCCAGGTAAATATATCCTAGAATCTCATCATCTTTCACTTCATTTGGAATCGATATCTTTCGAATGACTACAAATGAGTCCGGAATAATAAATTGGACTTGATTATTTTTGATACCCCAATCTGTCATACATTCTTCTAGAATTAAATGGAGTGTGTCACGTTCAATGATTCTGCCTTCTTGAATAATGCCCGGAGGTAAATATTTTTCTCGAAACTTATGTACTGTGATAGGGTTAGAGCGTTTCACACCCACATAACGAATTACATGATCTTTTAAAATGATATTTGCAAGTTTACTTGGTGAAAAAAGTGTAAAAGCCATTATGTATCCCCTTACTATCAAAATCCTATTAGGTCAATATACATCGCGATTAGGTTGTGTCCCCAGAAATATGCTATAAGTGTACCGATGACAATGGCTGGACCAAACGGCATGGGTTTTCCTTTTTTAACTTTACCAATTGCAATCCCGATTAATCCGAGAAACGTACCAATAAGAGTAGCGAGGAAAAAGGACAGAAGGACAAGTTTCCAACCCAATGCAAGACCGATGACTGCATAAAGTTTAATATCGCCTCCACCCATCCCACCTTTGCTAACGACAGCGATAAGATAGAGTAACAGAAAGCCAACTAAACTACCTGTGATCATATCCCACCATGGTTCAAGTGGCACATAAATACGCTCTATAATGAAGAGTGGAGTAAAAAAGAATAGAACCTTATCTGGGATGATCATATATGTGATGTCTGAAACGAAAATTATGACCAATAATGATATTAAAGTCCAAGCAATGATCAATTCTTTTGACCATCCCACCAGCAATGGTGAAATCGTGAAAAGAATTGCTGTAGCAAGTTCGATTGAAGCATATATAGGTGAGATGTGGGTTTTACAATTTCGGCACTTGCCCCTTTGTATTATGTATGAAAAAACCGGGATTAATTCTATCGTTGTAAGCTGATGCTTACAAGTTGGGCATGCAGAACGCGGGCGAACAATAGACTTGCCTGCTGGAATGCGGAGGCCTACGACGTTGAAGAAAGAGCCTAAACTAAGACTAACTAATGAAATATAGATATATAAAAGATAATACATTTTGTACATTCCCTATCAAATAGTGTAGTCTATTGATAAGACTACACTATCATTATTTTTACTCAACATCAGAAACAGTTACTGTTCCTGTCCTTGCAGTATTAGTTGATTCGAAAAAATCTTTTAGTTGAAGATCAGATTTTGTTACTCCACTAGCTGTATATTTTTTATCATTAACAGTTACTACGAAGTCCATTGTTTTAGGGACTCCATCAACTACATAAACAACATAAGATGTAAGCTGTGTTTCATCAATATATTCTTCTAAATCATTTGCTCCATTTGCAGCCGAAGAATAATCAAATTGGCTATCACTTGGGGGCCCTTCACTTGCAATCGCTAAAGATGAAGCCTCTAATACTTGCATAGCGTCAGCTTTTACTGAATCTAATTTTGTATTACTAATCACATTCCCAATCGCCGGAATCGCAATCGCCGCAATAATACCTAAAATTACTATAACTGCTAGTAATTCAATTAAAGTTAACCCCTTTTGATTTTTCAAATGCTTTTTAAACATGTTTCCCTCTCCTTTTTAGGAACTAGTCCATTTATACTATATATTATAATAGCAAATGCTGTTGAAAACACTAGAAATTTGTTCGAAATAACATGAATTTAAACATATTTTTTACAAAGGTGTGTCTTTTTTCATAATTCTATCATTGTATTTGATTAAAAATGTCGAACATCGGGACTAGAATCGCCGTGACTATAGTCCCGACTATGCTGCTCAAAAATACAATCATTAATGGTTCAATTAATGATTTTAATTGGTCGGTTGCATTTTCCACTTCATCCTCATAGAAATCTGCTACTTTCCCTAGCATTTCATCTAACGAACCTGTACTTTCACCGATCGCAATCATATGGATGATCAGCGGTGGAAACGCCCAGTGCTTTTTCATCGGATCTGTCATCGATTTTCCTTGTTCTAGCGCTTTTCTTGACTGCTTTAGTACGTCCGCTATTACTTCATTTTCAACAATTGTTTCAACAACAACTAACGCTTGTAAAATAGGTACTGAACTATTCAACATGGAACTTAGTGTTCTCGTTAGTCGGGCAAGAACAGCCTTTTGAATTAGCTTCCCAAAAATGGGCATTTTTATTTTGGCATAATCTAAGTAAAATCTTGTTTCTTGTCTTTGTTTAAGAAGAACAAACATTATATAAATTACAATGCCGAAAAGTATTACAAGCCACCAAAACTTTTGCATAAACACACTTGCGTTTAACACAAATTTTGTGATAGCAGGTAGTTCTGCGCCAAAGTCAGCAAACATATCAACAAAGGTTGGGACAACAGAAACTAATAAAAAGATGACAACAGCAATTGCAACGATTCCAATTACGATTGGATATGCCATCGCTGATTTTACCTTTTGTCTTGTTTTATTTTGTTTCTCATAATACACTGCAAGGTTTTCAAGCGTTTCATCCAAACTTCCGCCAACCTCACCTACACGTACCATATTCGTAAATAAGTTAGTAAAAATTCGTTTATGCTTTGCAGTAGCAGTTGATAAGGCAATACCTTCTCTAAGGTCCAGCTCTACTTCTAACAGAGCATTTTTAAGTGGTTTACTATCTGTTTGGTGCGCCAAAATATTCATTGAATCGACAATGGTTACCCCAGCTTTAATCAGGGTTGAAAACTGTCTTAAAAAGATGACAAAGTCCCTTAGTTTAACAGGATTGCCAATGGCTAAATCCTTCGTTAAAAAGGTCTCAGGTACTTCATTAATGCTAATTACCCTAATTCCTTTATCACGCAGAGTTGCGACCGCATCAGTTTTAGAAGTGCCTGAAATTGTGCCGGACTTTTTTCCAAATTTATCTCTTCCCTCATATTTATATCTAGCCATTTGAATTTAACTCCTGTATAAATGGTTCTGCAATTTCCCTAGAAATAACCCCGGCACGGATTAAGTCCCGAATATTGCTTTCCAGCGTATGCATTCCTTCGGCACGGCTTGTTTGCATCACATTTTTAATTTGATGATTTTTATCGTTTCGAATTAAATTTGCAACTGCTGAATTATTAAGCAAGATTTCTGTTGCAGCTTTCCTACCTTTTCTATCAATGGTTGGAAATAATCTCTGTGAGATAACACTTACTAGAACGTTTGCTAGTTGAATCTTGATTTGAGGCTGCTGGGCATAGGGAAACATGTCAATGATTCGGTCTATTGTTGAAGGAGCACTTACTGTATGTAAGGTGCCCAGCACAAGGTGGCCAGTTTCCGCAGCTGTAATAGCCGTTTGTGTTGTTTCTAAATCCCGCATTTCACCTACAAGAATAACATCAGGATCTTGCCTTAGTGCTGCGCGAAGACCATTTGCAAAATTATGAGTGTCACTTCCAACCTCGCGTTGCTCAATAATACTCATACCATGTTTATGCAAGTATTCTATCGGGTCTTCTAACGTCACAACATGTTTACTCATTGTTTGGTTAATATATTGAATCATTGCAGCTAGTGTGGTTGACTTCCCACTACCTGTCGGGCCTGTTACTAGTATCAAGCCCTGAGGTTTTTGACAAATCTTTTTAAGCACCTGGGGCAATGCAAGATCTTCGATTGTTGGAATAGACGTAGGAATTACTCGAAATGCAATTGCAGGACAGCTTCTTTGCATATAAATGTTAACGCGGAAACGTGATACGCCAGCGATTCCATAGGAAAAATCAAGTTCTCCTTTTGCTTTGAATTGGTCCCACATTTCTTCTGGGACAATCGCTTTGGATATTTCCTCAATTACAGGCTGCTTTAAGATTTCTTTTCCGTATCTTTTTAATTCTCCATTGATACGGAATATTGGTGGTACACCAGCGGTAATATGAATATCCGAAGCCTTATGTTCATTTGCTGAATATAAAATTCGATTTATTTCTTCTCTCATTTAGTTCCCACCTATTCAGCAATTGTTACTCTTAATATTTCTTCAGTCGTTGTTAATCCTTGCTGAACCTTTAATAGTCCATCATCAATTAGAAAGATGGTTTCATTTTTAATGGCCAACTCACGAAGTGTCGTGTAGGATTCTCGATTCATAATTGCCCTTTTCAAATCATCATTAATTACCAATAATTCATGAATAGCAACTCTGCCTTTATAACCCGTCATATTACACGTCCCGCAGCCTTTTCCTCTGTTCACCTTATCAACTGAAATACCACGTTTTACGAAGATTTCGAGCTCACGAACGGTAGGTTCCTGCAGTTGACCACAATCCCGGCATACCCGGCGAACTAATCGTTGGGCCACTACACCAGATAGTGAAGAAGCAACAAGAAAAGGTTCAACACCCATATCAATCAGACGAGTTATTGTTCCCAGAGAATCATTTGTATGTAGAGTACTTAATACTAAGTGACCCGTTAAGGAAGCTCTTACTGCTACATCTGCTGTTTCTCGATCACGTATTTCCCCTACCATGATGATATTAGGGTCTTGTCTTAATATCGCTCTTAGGCCTTTCGCAAACGTCATCCCTACATTAGCATTTACTTGAATTTGATTAATACCTTCGAGTTGATATTCAACAGGGTCTTCAATTGTAATTATATTTACATGCTCTGAATTAAGATGGTTTAAAGCAGCATAAAGGGTTGAAGACTTACCAGATCCCGTTGGGCCTGTGATCAATACAATACCCGTAGGTTTTTTAATTAAGTTCTTAAATTTATTAAAGTTAATTTGATTAAATCCTAATTGTGAAAGATTATTAAGGGAGCTTCCTAAATCTAAGACCCTCATTACGATTTTTTCGCCATAAACGGTTGGCAATGTTGAAACACGTAAATCAATATGGTGTGCTTCAAGATTAACTTTTATGCGGCCATCCTGTGGGATTCTACTTTCTGTAATGTCAAGATTTGCCATAATTTTGATTCTTGCAGTTAAGACTCCTTGCATGCTTTTCGGTAAAGCACGTTCTGTACGGAGCACTCCATCCACTCGGTAACGAAGCATAACCTTCGTTTCATGTGGATCCACATGAATATCACTTGCACGCTGTTGGACTGCATTTTGCAATATCTGATTGACTAACTTAACAACCGGTGAATCCTCATTTGTAATTTTCTCTTCTTGGATTTCAGTTGGTGTTTCATTAAAAAGTTCCTTTACTCCTTCATCCAGATCATAGAACTTATTAATTGCACGTAAGATTTCATCCTTTGAAGCAATGACAGGTTCAATATGAAATCCGGTCAATAGACGTAGATCATCAATTGCATAAAAGTCCATTGGGTCCGCCATTGCCACAAAAAGCTTGTCCCCTTCTTTTCGAAGGGCAATTAAAGAATGACGTCTCGCCATTTCTTTAGGAATCAGGTTTGTTAATGTAGTATCAACTGGATAACGGAATAAACTAACATGTGGTATCCCCAATTGAAATTCTAGTACTTCAATTAATTGTTGTTCGGTTATAAACCCTTTTTGAAGAAGAATATCCCCAAGTTTTTGAGACTCTGTTTTGTCCTCAAGCGCTTGTTTTAATTGATTCTCTGTTATCAGACCTGACTCAAGTAGTAAGTCCCCTAATCGCTTACGAAGTTTTCGCATGAATTTCCCCTTCCTAAGATTTTATTAAATGCATTGGGTCAGGATCTTCCCATAAATCTATATTTTCTTGTTCGTTCTCTTCCTTAGATTCATTTCCCGATTCTTTGTTATTTTTTTTTCCTTCTGTTCCATTATTATTGCCAGGAGTGGTTGATTCGAAATTAGCTTCATTGTCTTCAGGATCAGAATCATTTAAGTTTGGCGATCGTTCCGGTACGATAATACTATGGGCTTCAATCGTATGGATTGGTGGATAATAATCCTCAGCTATCTTCACCCTTTGATCTACTTGGCCACTCTCACTCATTATTCGATATACTTTTGCAACTTGACCAGGACTACCTTGTTGTTTGACAACCATTTTTCCCTTGGGAAGGGTACTATCATATTGCTTAATTATCTTTGGCTTAAAGTTTTCTTCATCCTCTATGGAGACTTTGATTGTTTGTGGAAGCTCCGCACCTACAAGTTGGACTTCTAACCTTTTGCCAGTTAATGAAAAGACTAGTTTATAATCGTAAGGATTTTCATTGTAGATAATTAAATCCTTTTTCTTGTTTTCAATTTTTGCCTCATATCCAAAATCAGCATAAGAAGGCAGCACATCACTAATATGTCGTTCAATGATTTCAAAATTAGACGGTAGTACAGTAGAATATATTCCTGTAGCGATTACACTTAATGCTTTGTCTGAATAGTGATTTGTTGTGCCACTTTCAGATAATAAGGTAAGTAGTGAAAATGGCTTATTTGCAGGTACATGTACAACTCCATATTCGTTAACCCATTTTTCTATTTCACTCTCATCGTCTATATTACTAACAACCGACTGTGATAGTACATTGGAATCATCTACAATAACAAATTGTACAAGGTTAATTTCTATTTCACCAGGAAGTAAATTTGAGGCTGGTGATAATATCCCAGATTTAAGTTCTTTAGATTCAAAATCCTCTATTTCCATCAAAGTTAATTCAGTAAGTACTGTTTCAAATTGATCATCCTTTAAATCTGTAAGAAGGGGGTTTTGGATGCCATTAGCTGCTGAATTAATACTCTCAAGAATATGAAAGCTATATACTTCACGTTTGCTCAATTTCATTTTTTCATCACCAGATACAACTGAAAGTTCACCTGTCCCATACCAGTTTTCAATCTCTGATAATAAAATGCCTTTTGCATCTTCCTTAGTTAAGCCCGAAACATCCACGGGTCCAATCATAGTCCTTTCCTTGAAGATTTCTTCGGCAAAGAATGCATGATACGTTCTTGCTCCAACAGTCGAAAAAAGTGATAGCAGTAAAACACAAATAATTAGCAGACTAAATATTTTAACTGAAACTATTTTTTGCAAAGTTGTCCCCCCCTTCAACTGCTTATAGCGGTAGCTTTTATTAGACGAAACTAAATTGTAACTTTAGTTCGTAGTGTCCCCAGATTCAAACGCATGTTTTTATAGTAAAAAATACCTATTCATTACCTATCATTTTATATGAAAATAGGAAAATACTAAAGAAGATTTAGACGATATTTGTAATAAATTCATACATTTTGTCATTTTTTCAAACTCGATTCTAAAGCATAAAAAAATAGGGCCGTTCGCCCCATTTACTATCGTTATTTTTCTCTAGTTGGTTCTAATGAGAGAATATCTTTTGATGATACGGCACCCGTTGCCCCACCAAAGATTGGGGGTAAATCATCATCAAGGGCATTATTATATGTTATTGATCCTCCCCCAGAAATGGTTAAGTTCTTAGAAATAATATTACCTACAATGGTGCCTCCACCTGATATATTTACATTTGAATTTGGTGCATAAAAAATTTGAGTTATAGCATTAGCTCCTCCACTAATGTCTATCTTTCCACCACCAGTAATAATATGACCTTGAAAACCCGATCCCCCAGTCAGAGAAATGTTTGCATTTCGTGCATATAACGAACCATATATTTTTTGACTTCCTGACATATCCAGGCTAAGGCCATTATAAAAAATATCAAGCATTTTAATTTGTTCTCTGATTAGCTCCGAACTTGTTGCTTCATTATTCTTTTTAATATTTTCAATCTCATCAGTGGCATTAATAACACTGCCTGCACCCATTGTTATATTGTTATTAACATAAAGGGTAAGTTTTCCTGTTCCAATGATATTTATTTTTCCGTTTGGAACATTTAAATGATTTAGTACGATGTTTCGATCAGCACTACCTATATCTATATTTAATGTATTATTCGAAGTAATATAAATCTCATCGAATTGCAAATCCTCTGTCATATATAATGTGTAATTGTTAGCTACCCAATCATTAATACGTAATGATCCGTTATAAATGACATCATGACTATTGTTATTGTTATAAATACTTTCGTTCTTTGGTATTGGATTGGTAGGAAATGCAGGAAACTGCGGTAAGTTAAATACTTTTATATACGGTAATTTAACTATTTCAAAGTCAACGGCCATATTTTGAGGTTTCTCAATAACATCATTTCCAGCACTGGGGCCTACATATACCGTACCTGAAATATCAGCACCACCGCTAAGTCTGACCGATTTAGGGGCAGATGAGTTTGTCCCTACATTACCAAAAATATCGGCCCCACCTGATAAATCAATAACTTCTTTAACAAAAACAGCTGTATCAGGGATTTCCACATTATTTTTAGCTACCCATTTGATGCGGATTTGTTTCTCCACCGTTCGTGACCGATTATCGATTGTTCCGATTGATGTGATTTTATAATCTTGATGACTTGAATTCTTATTTTGATTTCCAATCTTTTCGATCAAAATTTTTGCTTCTGGTTTATGTCCAAAAGCTTCTTCAAAATTTGTATAGGGTAGTTCATTGTTAATATCCGTGAACATACTATCAATTTTTGAGAAAAACGTAGTTTTATTTGTAGAGTCGTTATAAATATTTACTATGTTCTTATTCATTTTATCCAACGTATATGTTACGCCTGATTCAGCAATATAATAAGTAGATTGATAGGTTCTATCACTGGAGCTCATTTTCATATTATTCAATGTAAGTCCCATTAGAGCTAGGCCTAAAATAGTAACGACCGTTAAGATTAACAGCACCATAACTAAGGCAACGCCTTTTTCATTATTTAAGAATGAAGTCCGTTTTTTCAAAATATCACGCCTATTCTCGTATATAAATAGTGGTTTCTGGCAGGTTCCCAATTTTTAAACTAACTTTATTTTCATTCTTTGAAACAGAAAAACCATTTATTTTTGTCATGAACTCTTCATTGTTTTTCTTAATTGTCGTTCCTTCAAGTTTGTAAGTATCTGTATCATTAAGGGTTAACTGATTAGGGTTTTTCACCTCGACAGTTTTTGCTTTTCTAATTTCCTTTGTGATTATATTTGCCGCTAGTCTTTCTTGTGATTGTATTTGTACCTCATCTGATTGGGAATTCATTTGTTTTTGTCCAAATAAATGAACAGAACTAGCTAGGAGTAGAACGACTGAAAGAAGTGCAATGGCGGCCAAAAGTTCAATTAAGCTAACACCTCTTTCGGACTTTATCATTTATTAACACCCACTATTTTTTCCAAGATATAATCATCTCCATTTGGGATTCAAGCTCTTTTTTAGATGTATCTCTATAGACTTTTAGAACAACTTTTCCTAGGTCAGTTGAATGATCTTTGATCTGTACAAATACATACCGTCCTTCTTTAGAATTTCCATAACAATTCGTGCATGAAGGATCATTTCTGTATCCTTTATTTTGTAACTTATTTGATAGATCAGTTAATGAACGTGTAGTAGAATTTGTATTTAAATTTATGATTTCTTCCATCTCGGATTCTGCAAGATAAGTTGACTCTGTTATATTTTTTGATAGATGATTAGCCCTAGATGATTGTATGAACATTGGTGTGATTGAAACAATGATAATTGACAGAATGACGATGGAGGCGAGTATTTCAAGTAAGGTGATTCCATTTTGATTCTTTAACTTCAACCTCCATTCCCCCTTCATAAATAGTTCTTTAGCACCATTATATTGTTATTAAATAATATTGGAAAGAAAAAAACATAAAGTCGTGTCAGAATTTGTATTTTCATGTAAAAAAATAGACAAGAAAAATTCTTTTCTTATCTATTTCACTTCTATCTTGCCTCTATTCAGTTATTTTGATAATAAATATCCCCTAACCTCTGATATAAAATAAAGTGAACCAGTTATTACTAGGACTGAATTTTGTTCCGCTGTCACCTTGTCTAATTCCGATTTCACAGCTTCCATCCAGTTATCAATCGTTGCAATCGTTTCACCTTTAGAGGAATTTTCATATAGTTCCTTGGAGCTTGCTGCTCTTGGAAAGTCAAAGGTTGTAAATGTTAGGTTATGAGCGACTGCTTCTAGTTGGCCAATCATTGTATCAAGTTTTTTATCATGTAATGCGCTAAAAATAATGTGGATTTCCTTACCTTTTAAGTGAGCCTGGATTGTATCAACAAGGCTTTTAATTCCTTCTGGATTATGAGCTCCGTCTAGAATGACGAGAGGCTTTTTCGAAATTTCTTCAAAGCGACCGATCCATTTTGTTTTTTCCAATCCAGCTGCAAGCTCTTGATCTCCTATTTGTACAATCCCGCTATTTTTCAAAATATTTATCGTCATTACTGCAAGACTCGCGTTTCTTACCTGATGTGTACCCTTCATGGCAATGGTTAGATTATGAAATGTTTTTTGATGTGCTTTTAGAGTAAATGATTCTCCATTTTTGTGTTGGTGATCTGAAATAAAAAAATCCTGTCCCAACTGATAAATTGGGCTATTTGTTTCTTTTGCCTTGGCATTAATAACTTCAATAGCTTCCTGTTGTTCAACAGCTGACACGACCGGGACATTCTGCTTAATGATACCCGCTTTTTCTCCGGTAATTTTTTCAATGGTGTCCCCTAGTATGTTCATATGATCAAATCCAATGCTCGTAATTATGGATACAAGAGGAGTTATCACATTTGTAGAGTCTAACTTACCCCCTAATCCAACCTCCATTATCACAAAGTCGATATTGGGATTTTCCCCGAAATAATAGAGAGCCATTGCTGTGATTACTTCAAATTCAGTTGGACCCCCGAGTTCGGTTCCTTCTAGTTCATCTGCTAATGGTTTGATCACCTTTAAAAGGGTGACTATTTCGTCGTTTGATATAGGTTTTCCATTTACACTAATTCGTTCATTAAAGGTCTCAATATAGGGAGAAGTAAATGTTCCAACTCTGTATCCAGCTTCTTGTAACATATTGCGAATGTAGCTAACAGTTGAGCCTTTCCCATTTGTTCCTGCTACATGGATTGCTTTAATTTTTTTTTGCGGTTGACCGAGCCGTTCCATCATCCATTCCATTCGCGCAAGTCCTGGTTTCATACCAAGTCTTAATCTTCCATGAATCCAAGACAAAGCGTCTTCGTACGTATGTATCATATGGGTTCCTCCATATATAATCATTCAACTTAAAAAATGAAGGAAAGACGAATCTATAGTAGATCCGCCTCTCATTCCTTTAGCCTCTTAATTCTGAAATGCGTTCACGAACTGTTTCGCGTTTTTCAAGATAATCTTTTTCTTTTGCCTGTTCTTCTTCAATTACCTTTTGAGGTGCTTTCTTCACAAAACCTTCATTGCTAAGTTTCTTCTGAACGCGTTCAACTTCTTTATCTAGTTTATCTAGTTCTTTTTCTAAACGTTTAATTTCTTCATCAATGTTGATCAATCCTTCAAGTGGAAGGAATAATTCTGCTCCTGTTACTACTGAAGTCATAGCCTTTTCAGGAGAAGTAATTTCAGTTGCAAGTACAAGTTCACTAGGATTACAGAATCTTTCTAAATAAGAACGATTCTTCTCCAATTGTGAAAGAACGGCTTCATCTTTTGCTTTGATATGAAGCTTGATTTGTTTGCTCATTGGTGTATTTACTTCTGCCCTGATATTTCGAACAGAGCGAATAATATCGACTAATAGTCGCATTTCACCGGCTGCTTGATCATCAGATAATTCACGATTCACCTCTGGCCATTTTGCAACAGTAATGGATTCGCCATTATGTGGCAAGTTTTGCCATATTTCCTCGGTAATAAACGGCATGAATGGGTGTAGTAATCTCATCGTGTTGTCTAAGACATATGCAAGAATCGATCTGGTTGTTTTCTTTGCTTGCTCATCTTCACCGTATAAAGGAAGCTTCGCCATTTCTATATACCAATCACAGAATTCATCCCAAATGAAGTTATATAAAACTCGACCCACTTCACCGAATTCATATTTATCTGCAAGCTTTGTTACTGATTCAATTGTTTCATTTAGGCGAGTTAAAATCCATTTGTCTGCAACAGATTTTTCACCACTAAAGTCAATATCTTCGAACTTCATGTCACCCATATTCATTAATGCGAAACGTGACGCATTCCAGATCTTATTGGCAAAGTTCCAAGTTGCTTCAACTTTTTCCATACTAAAGCGTAAATCTTGACCAGGTGAACTTCCAGTAGATAAGAAGTAACGTAATGAATCGGCGCCATATTGGGCGATAACATCCATTGGGTCCACACCATTTCCGAGTGACTTACTCATTTTACGGCCTTCCGCATCACGTACCAGACCGTGAATCAGAACATCTTTAAATGGCCGTTTTCCTGTAAATTCTAGTCCTTGGAAAATCATTCTTGAAACCCAGAAGAAGATGATATCATAGCCAGTTACAAGAGCATCTGTAGGGTAATAGCGTTTAAAATCGGCTGCTTCCTTATCTGGCCAGCCCATTGTGGAGAATGGCCATAAGGCAGAACTGAACCAAGTATCTAAAACATCATTGTCCTGCTCCCAGTTTTCGATATCACTTGGTGGCTCATGGTCAACATAAACCTCACCTGTTTCTTTATGGTACCATGCTGGAATTCGATGCCCCCACCATAATTGTCGTGAAATACACCAGTCACGGATGTTTTCCATCCAGCGCAAGTATGTTTTTTCAAATCGTTCCGGAACAAAATTTACTTTCTCCTCTTGTGATTGAAGCTTAATTGCCTCATCTGCTAATGGTTGCATTTTTACAAACCATTGTGTGGATAGGTATGGCTCAACTACAGCACCGCTTCGCTCACTGTGACCTACTGAATGGAGATGCTCTTCAATATTAAATAGCACGCCTTCTTCTTGAAGATCTTTAACAATTTGTTTTCGGCATTCAAAGCGATCCATTCCTTGGTATTTACCAGCGTTTACATTCATGGTTCCATCTTCATTCATAACTAAAACACGCTCAAGATTGTGACGATTTCCTACTTCAAAGTCATTCGGGTCATGTGCCGGTGTAATCTTAACTGCACCTGATCCAAATTCCATATCAACATAATCATCTGCCACAATCGGAATTTCTCTACCAACGATTGGGAGAATAACCGTTTTACCGATTAAATGCTTGAAACGCTCATCTTCTGGATGAACAGCAATTGCTGTGTCACCTAGCATTGTTTCTGGTCGAGTCGTAGCAATCTCAATAGATCCGCTTCCATCTGCTAACGGATAACGCAGATGATAAAATGCACCCTGAACATCCTTATAAATTACTTCAATGTCAGATAGAGCTGTTTTTGTAGCTGGGTCCCAGTTGATGATATATTCACCGCGGTAAATTAGACCTTTTTTATATAAGGTAACGAATACTTCACGTACCGCCTTAGAAAGTCCTTCATCAAGAGTGAAACGTTCTCTGGAATAATCAAGTCCAAGACCTAGTTTAGACCATTGTTCACGAATATGGCTCGCATACTCTTCCTTCCACTTCCATGTCTCTTCTACAAACTTTTCTCGCCCTAGGTCATAGCGAGATTTTCCTTCTTCACGTAGCTTAGCCTCGACCTTTGCTTGGGTTGCAATACCAGCATGGTCCATTCCCGGTAACCATAACACATCATAGCCTTGCATTCTTTTAATACGAGTAAGTATATCCTGTAAGGTTGTATCCCACGCATGACCTAGATGTAACTTACCAGTTACGTTTGGTGGTGGAATGACAATCGTATAAGGTTTTTTCTCAGCATCATCTTTTGCTTCAAAAAATTTACCCTCTAACCAATATTGATAGCGCCCCGCTTCAATGGCTTGCGGATCATACTTAGTTGATAAAGTCTTTTCATTACCTTCCATTTGAGTTCCTCCTTAAACTAATAAACAAAATCAAATGCGCCTTGGCGTATTTGCCGTCCAGATTTTTTCGAGCTTGCTCGAAAAGTTTCTTTTGAAAATCTGTGACATCCGCCGGAGGCTTATTTTTCAGCTTCGGCTGAATAAATAAAAAAACTCCATTCATCCTAATAAAAGGACGAATGGAGTCTATTCGCGGTACCACCTTTTTTCATAGATAAAAAACGTATCTATGCTCTCAAAAAAAGATAACGGCTTTTCACCGGCTTTTACTACTTCATTTCATAAAAGCTACTTAAGGGTGACCTTCCATCGTTACGTTCCTAAGAAATCTCACAGCTAATGATTTCTCTCTCTGAAGGTGTTCACAATGTACTCTTCCCTGTCATCGTATGTACTCATTATGGGGATGTAAGTTAAGTTCTTTAAAGAATTTTACTACTTATTTTGTTGAATTTCAATAGGTATTGTCAATAAGGGTAGCCAAGTTTTTTATACTTTATTCTCTTTAAGTTAATTTGTTACAAAATTTTCAATCTGAATTGACAGGAACTTTTCTGCTTTTCCAAGCATAGTTTAGTTATAGGATTTCTTTGAAGGGAGAGATAAAGCATGAGAAGACGACGATTTAGAAAATACTCTTATCCTCATTGGCTACGACAATGTAGAGATGTTTGTCACCAATTTATCATCCCCATCACCATTGTTCAAGCGGTTCGAACTATATTTATACCCACCTCATTTGATGTGCTCTTTTTGGCCATATTAATTTTACTCGCAGTTGCATTTTACCTCGACATGATCTAAAAAATCCCATACTTTATTCCGTATGGGATTCTTCTTCCTCTTGTTCTTTTCTTTTTTGTTCAGCTTCCAACAGTTTCACTGAAACAAATTCAATATTTTTAGTCAACCAATAGGCTCGTTGTAAAACTTGGACATGTTCTAGCTCTGATTTCTTCCGTTTATTATCCATGTAATTTCGAAGACATTTATAGATTGGCTCAGGGAAAGTCAAATGGCTTAGAAAGAGATAGAACTCTTCTTCACGTAATGGAAAACGGCTTTGATAGGTTTCAAACCATTCAAGACAATCTGTACACAAAGTCGGATAAGTCTTTAATATTCGAAAATAGAGGCTTACTAAATCATTGGTAGGGCTGGCATACCCTGCCCTTTCAAAATTTGATAGATAGCCCCTTCCACTGTCATCATATAAAAAATGTGTATCTGAAAAATGATTAAGTGTTAATGCGGTACGGTATGCTTTTTCTCCTTTCATTAACTCATGCCATTTATCGAGTTGTGATCTTGCAAATGAGGCTGCTAGACTTACTTCATAAAAATACGTACAGAATTGAAGTTCAAATGGAGACATATACCATTTTTGTTCGGCACTTTCTACAAAACCTTCTAGTAATTGATTCCGCTCATCCCATTTCTTAACGATTGATTCATAATGCCTTGTAATCTCAGTTTCATCGTTCATTTGTATTTTTCTTGCAGTTGTTAAGTGAATTCTAGCAATTTCTTTAAAAAAGGAATGATAATGTTCTCCACGATGTTCGATGGTCGCAGTTTTTAACCAAGGCATTAGGTAGTGGAATTTATGGTTATGATAGACAAGGTATTTCCCCTCGATGGTTGAGTAAATGGGAACTGCCCTTGTATAGCCCTGTTGCAATAATTGTTGAAGGAAAGTAGGGAAGGAAGGATTTATTTTATTTGAAACAGATTTTAATGCAAAAATTCCTTTGTTTGTCACAACCTTGGTAACTTTACCGAGTTGTTCAAATGATAAGGGCTTTAGATTATATTTTTTTAAGATGGGCCCTAATTCTCTAGCATCGTTATTATCCATTGGGCCAATCACTCTCTTTCCTAACAGTTTTGGTAATTCGTTTCATAAAGAAAACAGGGTGAGGTTTTCCTCACCCTATCTATGTTTCTAACTATTTGCTTGAACAGGGATATATAAAAGCTGTCCTTCAGAGACGGAATCTGTGTTTAGTGAATTTACACGTACTAATTGTTGTACTGAGATATCATAACGCTCTGAAATCTTTTCTAACGTATCTCCGTGTTGAACGATACAAATTTTCATGGTTGTATGGTCATCTACTTCATCTCTACCAAAAATTTTAGTTAATAATAAATCATTTTCGCTACGTTTTGAAGGCTCATCAATCTTTTCTTCTCTTTGTTCTTTCACTGCATCTTTTTCCTGGACGGCAGTCGAGTTTTTCTTATTTGGATTATCAGACCCAAAGGATAATTGATTATCATGTCTTGCTTTCACTTCAATTGAAGGGGTTAACACTGCATGAACCTCTTCTTCTTCAATCGCTTCGACAACATCAACAACCTCTTCTTCCTCATGTACCTCGTGTTCTTGGTATGCCTCTTTTCTAGCCTCCACTTCAAATGGAACAAATAGATCAGTATCTTCTTCCTCATTCTGCTGTTCATTTACAGCAATAACCTCTGGTTGTTTCTCCACCTGAGCTTCTTCTCGAGCCTCTACCTGAACATCATCTTTAGCCTCTGACTTAATATCATCTTGAGCCTCTACCTGAACTTTTTCTTGTGCCTCTCTATGTAGCACCACTTCGTCTTTTTCTTGTAGCACTACCTCTACTTGCTCCTGTGTTTTTTCCTCTTCCACCTGTTCTGAAACCGCTTGAACTTCCACTTCGGTTTCTTCTTCAGGAGGAATGCTTCTTACAAGCTCCAGTTCCTCTTCTGCTTCTTGTTCTGCTACAACAGGAGCTTGCACCTCTTGTTTTATTGTCTCCTGCACAGCATCCTCCTTAGGCGCCTGAGTAACACCCTGGATACCGCTAATTGCTAAATCGGCAATAATTTGTAAACATCCACGCTTCGGAATTTCATAGTCAAACGTCTCAATTGAAACATATACATCATCGAGGCTTTGTACACGATCTTGTGGAATTGTAATATCGACTGGGAATCGATGGTTTAGTTCACTAACCCCATCTTCTCTTGTGATCACTTCATTCACAAGGCGAACCGACGTAAAATCGCGTTCCTCCTCCTCGGAATGGTTTTCATCTATACGATATTCACCTGTTAGTTGTAATGCACCGCGTATGGACACATATTGGTCATGCTCTTGAATCACAATATCTGGGTCAAGAGATATTGAGATGAGCTCTGAGACTTCCTGTCCCTTTTGAAACCAGACTGATTCCTCTACTGAAAATCGTAAGTTTTCAGACATAGCTACTCCTCCTTTCAGTCCTCTTCTATACAGATTTACTATGACATTACAATTTTTATGATAAATCATAAGCATTTATGATAATTTCCGTAAATAAAAAGACAGACTCAGTCGTTTACTGAGTCTGTCCTACTATTCTCGTTATCCTTTTAGTTTAGAAAATGCTTTTTCAGCTGCTTGAATTGTTTTTTCAATATCTTCATCAGTGTGTGCTGTTGATAAAAACAGTCCTTCAAATTGTGATGGTGGAAGGAATACTCCTTCATTTGCCATTTCACGATAATAGGATGCAAAGTACTCTAAGTTAGATGTTTTTGCAACTTCATAGTTTATCACTTTTTCATTGGTGAAGAAGAATCCAATCATTGAACCCGCACGATTGATGCAGTGTGGGATCTCGTATTTTTCAGCTGCTTGTGTAAGCCCTTCTTCTAGTCGATCAGCTTTCTTTTTAAATTCAGTATAGTCTTCTGGTTTCAGCTGTGATAAAGTCTCATAACCTGCAGCCATTGCTAATGGATTACCAGAAAGGGTTCCTGCTTGATAGATTGGTCCAGCTGGTGCAATATTCTCCATAATTTCTGCCCGGCCACCATATGCGCCTACAGGGAGTCCACCACCTATTACTTTACCAAGACATGTAAGGTCAGGAGTGACACCAAAATATCCTTGTGCACAATTATAGTCGACCCGGAATCCAGTCATTACCTCATCAAAAATGAGCAATGTTCCATTTTGTGTTGTAATCTCACGAAGTGCTTCAAGGAATCCTGGCTGTGGAGGAACAACCCCCATATTTCCTGCCACTGGCTCGACAATAACACCTGCTATGTCTTCTCCAAATTGTTCAAACGCGTATTTCACAGCCTCTAAATCATTATAAGGAACGGTAATCGTATTTTTTGCAATTCCTTCGGGTACTCCCGGGCTGTCCGGTAAACCGAGTGTAGCTACACCTGAACCAGCTTTAATCAATAAAGAATCGCCGTGTCCATGGTAACAACCTTCAAATTTTAAGATTTTACTGCGACCTGTATATCCTCTAGCTAATCGTAACGCACTCATCGTTGCCTCTGTACCGGAGTTAACCATCCGAACGATTTCAATTGATGGGACTCTTTCAATGATAAGCTTTGCAAGTTCGTTTTCTGCTAAAGTTGGGGCACCAAAGCTAGTTCCCATTTCGGTTGCTCTTTTAAGTGCTTCCACAACTTGATCATTCGCATGACCATGAATAAGAGGGCCCCATGATAAAACGTAATCTATGTATTCATTTCCATCGATATCATATATTTTAGAACCTTTCCCACGTTCCATGAAGATTGGATCCATAGCTACCGATTTAAAAGCACGAACTGGGCTGTTTACACCACCTGGCATGAGGTGTACTGCTTCTGCAAATGCCGCTTTTGACTTTTCATAACTTCTCATCTTCGTAACCCCTTTCTTTTTTGGGGGCCTGACCCCCGATGCGTTAATGCGTTAACACGGTGGGGGGCAGGCCCCTTAATAAGGCTATTATTTATCTTGTAACCAGCGAGCAACATCTTTTGAATGATACGTAATGATTAAATCTGCACCTGCACGTTTCATTCCTGTTAGCATTTCCATAACAATTTCTTTTTCATTTATCCATCCGTTTTGAGCAGCCGCTTTAATCATGGAGTATTCGCCACTCACATTATAAGCTACCACTGGTGCATTAAAATTATTTTTAACATCACGCACGATATCTAAGTAAGACAATGCTGGTTTTACAATTAAGAAATCAGCACCCTCTTCAATATCTGATTCAGCTTCTCTTAATGCCTCTAGACGATTCGCATAGTCCATTTGATACGTTTTACGATCACCGAAGGAAGGAGCACTCCCTGCAGCATCACGGAATGGACCATAGAATGCTGATGAATATTTAACCGCGTAAGACATAATTGGAACATTTTCAAATCCAGCTTCATCTAAGCCGTGTCTAATCGCTGTCACAAAGCCATCCATCATATTAGATGGGGCAATTATATCCGCACCAGCTTTTGCCTGGCTTACAGCCGTTTTTGCTAATAGTTCAAGGGAAGGATCATTTAAAACTTGTCCATTTTCTATTACACCACAATGCCCATGTGATGTATATTCACAAAGACATGTATCAGCGATTACCACCAAGTCTGGATGCTTTTCTTTTGTTAATTGAGTTGCCTTTTGGACAATTCCGTGGTCATGAAATGCACCAGTACCCGTTTCATCTTTTTCATTTTCATTTGGTACACCAAATAATATAACAGATCTAATTCCTAATTCTACGATTTCATCAAGCTCTTGCTCAAGTAAATCCAATGAAATATTATATACACCAGGCATAGAAGGAACTTCTACTTTCTTATTTTCGCCCTCAGCGATAAACAATGGGTAAATTAGGTCATCTGTATGAAGATGAGTTTCACGTACTAATGCTCGAATATTTGCCGTTTGACGTAGTCTTCTATGTCTTGCAAATTGTAATTTTTCCATTTATTTTTCTCCTTCTTGCGCTTTTAAATAATCGACAATTTCCGTTAATAAATGATCAATGGTGTAATTAGCTGGACATATGTGAATTGGTATATGTAATTGCTTTGCACACTTTTCTGTTTCCGGTCCAATACAAGCAAATATCACATTTTTTGTCCAAAGTTGCCACTCTAATTGTTCAACCATTTTATAAAATTGCTTCACAGTTGAAGGACTTGTAAAGGTTATAATATCAATTTGTTTGTCTTTTAAAAGCGTTACTAAGCGCTCTTTTTCACGAGAATCTCCAACCGTCTCATAGACAACTAAATCGGTAGCTTCTGCCCCATGCCTAATCAATTCATCAACTAAATAAGAACGTGCTAGATTTCCACGAGCAAGTAAAAAGCGAGCACCTTTTTTCACAAAAGGTGTTAAACTCTTAAACAAGCCTTCCGCGATAAACTCTTCCGGAACCAACTCCGGTTTATATCCCTTTGTTAATAGAGCCTTTTCTGTCTTTGTGCCAACTACAGCAATTTTGGGCAGTGGAAGGTTCATTCCCGCTTCTTCCACTACCTGATTATAAAAATCGAAAAAGGAATCTACACCATTCTTACTCGTAAAAATCAACCAATCATATGACTTTAAATTGCTTATTGTATTCTTAATAATCGTTGTATTTTTCGGTTTTTCAAATGTTAATAACGGAATTTCAATTGGCGTTCCGCCAGCCGCTGTAATTTTCATTGAAAATTCAGCAGCTTGCTTTTTACCTCTCGTATTTAAGATTCTTTTCCCTAAAAGAGGTTGTTCGCCTTCCATTACTGATTTAGCTCCTCTTTCACTTTGTCGATGAGTTCTTTTGCACCCAGATTTGTCAATTTATTTGCTGCTTCATGACCAACCTCGATTGGATTATGACCGTAGACCTGTTCCTTGTAAATCGTATTTCCATCAGGAGAGCCCACTAAAGCTGTCAAAGCAATCTCATTATCATCGGACATAGTTGCATATGCTGCGATTGGAATTTGACAGCCGCCTTCCATTTTATCAAGGAATGCACGTTCAGCTGCAACCGTTTTTTCCGTATATTCATCATTAAATTTTGACAATGCTACTAAAAGTTCTGCATCATCTTCACGACATTCTATTGCTAACGCACCTTGACCTACTGCTGGCAAGCAAACCTCAGGGTCTACGAATTCGGATACTACATCGTCAGACCACCCCATACGCTTTAAGCCGGCTGCTGCTAATACGATTGCATCGTAATCTTCGTTCTCAAGCTTTGCAAGTCTCGTATCAATATTTCCACGAATCCATTTAATTTCGATATCGTTTCTTTTTGCTAGAAGCTGTGCACTTCTTCTTAAGCTACTTGTACCCACGATAGCCCCACTTTGAAGCTTTTCAAAGGAAACATTCCCCTTGGAAATGATTACATCACGATGATCTTCACGTTTTGGCACACAACCAATAATTAGGCCTTCAGGTAGCACTGCGGGCATATCTTTCATACTATGAACCGCCATGTCAATTTCCTTATCGAATAAAGCTTGTTCAATTTCCTTAACAAAAAGGCCTTTACCTCCGACCTTAGATAAAGTTACATCAAGGATTTTATCCCCTTTAGTGACGATTTCCTTTACCTCGAACTCATATGGAACACCAAGATCCTTAAGCTGTTGAATAACCCAGTTTGTTTGTGTAATAGCTAATTTACTTCTTCTAGACCCAACAATTATTTTTCTCATGAATGTACCTCCTGTCTATGTATACCAAAAATGAAAACTTGATAAGCTTCCAAATAAAAAGAAATTAACAAGCAAAAGTAAAAATGCTCCAATATTCCAATTAGCGATGGCCTTTCCCTGAAGCTTTTGGACCACCCTTTTATATAAATACCATGCATAGATAACTAGAACAAAAAACGATCCTACCACCTTTGCATCGTAAAAATTAAAATTATCAACCTTAATAAAGGCCCATAACAAACCTAAAATAAGTGATAGTAAAAGCATGGGCACTCCAATGAGATTCAATACATATGACATATGGTCTAGTTTTGATAAATCATCTAAACGAAGGAGTCGTTTTCCCCATTTTTTCTGTTTCAATAAGTTATATTGAATCAAATACAGAATCGAAAAAACAAAAGATAACGAAAATGCGCCATATGAAAGAATCGCCATCGAGATATGAATCATAAGTAATTCTGAGATTAACTGACTTTCCACTGCACTTGAACCGTGCTGACCTGGAGCAAATGTGTGCAATGCCATTATGAAAAAACCTAATAAATTTGTAAAAAATACAATGAAATCTACTCTCAAATATTTGTTTAAAATTAAAGAGAGGGTTATCAGCACCCAGGCATAAAAATAAAGCCCCTCCACCATAGATAAAATCGGTAATCTACCTGTACTTAGCAGTCTCGTTAATAGAAAAATCGATTGAATTACCCATACAAATGCAAGTAACCAGAAGGCAAACTTATTCACCCTCCGGTTATTATGAAGAAAGTCTATAAAATAAAGTAGGGCACTTAAGGCATAGAGAATTACTGTGAACTCATGTAATCTCATTACATTCATCTCTACCATATCGATTTTCTCCTCATTATGACTGTAGAGAAGGCTGCTGTCTATTTGCTACCTTGTTCAAATTACTCTTAGCCGTTTGCATCCCCTGCTCAGAAACAACTGCTTCCTCAATATCGAAGATTTTCATAAATAATGAAAGTGATTCCTCTGCATTTGGTTGTGCAGCAAGTTCCTTTGCTTGTAAAATAGGGTCTTTTAATAGCTGATTTATGATACTTTTCGTGTGCTTATTTAATACTTTTCTCTCACGTTCGGAAAGATTAGGCATCTTTCGTTCAATACTTTCCATTGTTTCAGCTTGAATGGTTAATGCCTTTTTGCGAAGAGCTGATATCACTGGAACTACGCCTAAGGTATTCAACCAGTTCTTAAATTCAACGATCTCTGATTCAATCATAAGCTCTATTTCTTCAGCCGCTACCTTACGTTCCTGAAGATTGGCTTCCACGATTCCTTCTAAATCGTCAATATCATATAAAAAGACACTTTCTAAATCTGCAAGTCCTGGATCTAAGTCCCTTGGTACAGCAATATCGACCATAAATAAAGGACGACCCTTTCTCATGCGTTCGACATCCTGCATAATCTCTTTTGTAACCACATATCCCTTAGCTCCAGTTGAACTAATCATGATATCAGCTTCAACTAGGGCACATTGAAGTTCCTCTATAGTCTTGGCTTCACCCTGGAATTTCTCAGCTAGGTTTTGTGCTTTTTCAAAAGTTCGATTCATTACCGTTACTTTACCTACGCCTGAACCGTGTAGGTTTTGAACAGCTAACTCACCCATTTTTCCGGCACCTAAGATGAGAACATTTTTATTTGTAAGGTCCCCAAAGATTTTTTTAGCAAGCTCAACAGCAGCATAACTTACTGAAACAGCGTTTGAGCCGATTTCAGTTTCTGAATGTGCACGTTTAGCTAATGTAATAGACTGTTTAAATAAATGATTGAAAACAGTTCCTGATGTTCCTTTTTCCTGTGCTGATAAAAAGCTTGAACGTACTTGTCCAAGAATTTGTGTTTCACCAACAACCATAGAATTTAATCCACAAGTAACATGAAATAAGTGTTCAACTGCTCCCTCATCTTCAAAGATACTTAAATATGGAGTAAATTCCTCTTTCTCAATACCAAACCATTGTGAAAGAAAATCTTTAATATAGTAGCGTCCTGTATGCAATTGGTCGACTACAGCATATATTTCTGTCCGATTACAAGTTGAAACGATAATATTTTCAAGAATACTTTTTTTCCCTTTCAATTCCTTCATAGCTTGTGCAATGCTATCCGGATCAAAAGTTAATTTTTCACGTATTTCAACAGGGGCTGTTCTATAATTAAGTCCGACCATTAGTGTATGCATAATATCTCTCACCCCAACCTTTTAAATAATCATAATGGATCATTCGTCCAAAAAACTACTACTATTATACCATGTAATACGTTAGGGATTGTCGAAAAATGTGTGAACAGTTTTTGACAACCTATGCTAAGATAAATTTATAATAGATAATAATGATAAAGGCAGTTATATAAATGATTTAATCATCTTGACTTCAATCGTTACATTAACAAAAAAATAGGGTCAAATCAAGTTAATAGCACGGGGGATCATATGAAAAAAAATAATATCTTTTCTGGCATCATCCTTTTAGGGATTGGTTGCTATCTCTTACTACAACAACTGGGTATACCAGTATTTACTAACTTCTATTCTTGGCAAACACTCATCATCATTGTCGGGATTGCCTTTCTCGTTCAAGCTTATCTTGAAAACAATCCAGGCAGTGTTTTACCTGGAGTAATTCTGGTTGGATTTGGATTTCATTTTCACAGTCTCAACCAACTCAGCTTTTGGCCAAAACAGCCGGGTACCTTGCTTCTTATTGTTGGTCTTGGAATGCTATTTACATATTTTAAAACAAAAAATGGGCTATTCCCTAGTATTGTTCTATTATTTATTTCATTATTGTTTCTCAACTACAGCCGATTTATGGGATGGTTAAGCTTTTTTGAAGGTGGGTTTTCATTTATTTTGAACTATTGGCCCGTCCTTGTGATTGGAATCGGCTTTTATTTATTATTCATTAAGAAAAAGTAAATTATACCAAAATGCAATTTGCCCACGAAGAACTTGTCCCGTGGGTTATTTTTATAAAAAAAAAATAGCATCTCAAAGTTTGTCTTTGAGATACGTATCTTTCTGTTAAAGAATAGAGTTCAAAAAGTCCTTCGTTCGCTGTTCTTTCGGATTTTCAAATATGTCCCTAGGCTTTCCGACCTCCACAATTTTCCCATCATGCATATAGATAACTCGATCTGCAACCTCTCTAGCAAATCCCATTTCATGCGTAACTACAATCATGGTCATTCCTTCATTTGCTAATTGTTTCATTGTATTTAGAACCTCACCGACTAATTCTGGGTCAAGGGCTGATGTTGGTTCATCGAATAACATAATTTCGGGTTTCATTGCTAATGCCCGAGCAATAGCAACACGTTGCTTTTGTCCACCTGACAATTTTGACGGATACACATTCATTTTATCTGCCAATCCCACTTTTGCAAGAAGCTCCTTTGCCTGCTCAATGGCCTCTTGTTTCGGAATTCTTTTAACCTGAGTGGGCGCTTCAATCACATTCTGAAGAACCGTCATATGGGGAAATAGATTAAAATGTTGAAACACCATACCAACTCGTTGCCGTATTTCATTTAGGTTATGGCTATTAGACTCGATATTTTCATCATTAATTATGATTTCTCCACTATCTTTTAATTCTAAGAAATTCAAACAACGTAACAAGGTGCTTTTGCCAGACCCACTTGCTCCGATTAAACAAACAACCTCACTTTCTTTCACAATCATGTTAATATCTTTTAACACGTGTAAATCCCCGAATGATTTATTTAAATCGACAACTTTTATCATATCCTTCTTTTGCAACTCACTTCACCTTCCCCTATTTATCGCTTGCCGCCAATTTTTTCTCGAGCATTCCAACTAAAATAGTAAAAATCAAGACAAGAATTAAATAATAAATCGCAACGATAAGTAAATATGTCATATAATCAAAATTGTTTGAGCCCAATGTTGTTGATACATTAAAGAGCTCGTTTAAACCAATAAATGCGGCTAGTGATGAGTCCTTTAATCCAATAATAAATTGATTTCCTAGGGGTGGTATTGCTCTACGAAACGCTTGAGGTAGGATAATTCTTCGCATCGTTAAAATCCTGCTCATTCCTAATGATTGTCCCGCTTCCATTTGGCCATTATCAATGGATTGAATGGCACCCCTAAAAATTTCAGCAATATATGCACCATTATGGAATGCCAATCCTAGTGTTACGGACCAAAACATTGATATATCTAAAGCTGATAAGCCAAAATAAAAGACAAAGATTTGAACGATCAACGGGGTTCCTCTTACCAAATAAATATACAAATCAGCAATCTTGACGAGGATGGTTTTCCCGGAGATTTTTAAGAATGCAAAAAACAAACCAATAAAAACCGCGATGAAAATAGCAACAATTGTTACTTGTAATGTAAGTAGCATCCCTTTTAAAAATACTGGATACGAATCAATCAACTGTTCTATGATATGACTAAATTCAGGCAATTACCTTCAACTCCTTTTTCCAAAGTACTTATTAGAAAAAGAAACGAATGCGAAAAAAATCACATTCGTTTCTATGATGATACCTATTCTTCTGGATTCGTTGTGATATCTTCTTTAAAGTATTTTTCACTAATTTTCTTTAGGGTCCCGTCTTCCCTTAATGTATCTAGTGCTTCATTTATTTTCTTCAATAGTTCTTCATTGTCCTTCGCCACTGCTACGGCCTGCTCGCTTAAACCAAGAATATCTTTCCCCTCAATTTCTATACCGTTCCCGATAGCTTCTTTTCCCGTTAAGAAGTCAGTAATAACAGCATCATGCTTGCCGATTGCTAAAGCTTCCAATGCCGTAACATCACTGTCGTATTGAACGACATTGTCAGTTACTTCTTGAGCTGTTTTTGCATAAGTAGAACCTTTTGAAACAGCAATTTCCAACCCTTTCAGATCATCTAGGCTTGCTACTTCACTGTCAGGTCTTACGAATATCTGAGGTCCTGAATAGTAATATGGTGTTGAAAAATTAACATGCTCTGCACGTTCATCTGTAATCGTATGACTTGCAACTGCAGCATCAAAACGTCCTGTTTTCACACCCTCTACAATACTGTTAAATTTAAATCTTTTTTGATCTGGTTCTAAACCTAGCTCTTTTGCAATTGCTTCTGCTACTTCAATATCAAACCCAGTCATAACACCGTCTCCATCTGTAACACTAAAAGGATTGTATTCTCCAGATGATGCAAACGTAAATTTTCCGTCTTCAACTAATTTCATCCCTGTTTGAGATGACTTTTCACTTCCACAAGCACTCAAAACACCAACCGTCAACATCAGAACTAAAAAAGAAATGAGTTTCGTTTTCAATTTTTGTTTCCCCCTTTTTCTACTTCTACTAAAAACGGCTACCAAAATCCGGCTAGTAAAGTGTACCTAACATTTCTTCTATCTTATTAGGCCAATCCCTTGCTTATAACCGAATCGGTAAAATCGCCTTAATATCTCCCCAATTCTCCATAATGTCCTTTGTTTCGCCAAGCTTGGTTTAATCAATAAAAAACAGCTAAAGCATATGCTTTAACTGTTTTCATTGTTCATATATGATTGTAGGACGGTCCATGCCTGCTCTTTTCCTAATCCCGTTTCTGATGAGAACTTGATGATATGGTCATCAGGCTCAAGTTCTAATGTTTCACGAACGACCTTCAAGTGTTTATCCCATTTTCCTTTTGGAATTTTATCTGCCTTTGTTGCAATAACAATAACAGGGATTTCGTAATGTTTCGCAAAATCATACATTAACACATCATCATTGGTTGGAGGGTGACGTAAATCAACAATCAAAACAACCGCTTTTAGCTGTTCACGTGTTGTTAAATACTTCTCAATCATTTTACCCCATGCCGCTCTTTCTGTTTTTGAAACCTTTGCATACCCATACCCTGGAACATCCACAAAATGCAATAATTCATTAATCAGGTAAAAGTTTAAAGTTTGCGTCTTTCCAGGCTTTGATGATGTACGTGCCAACGCTTTACGATTAATCATTTTATTAATAAACGAAGATTTTCCAACATTCGAGCGTCCGGCCAGCGCAAATTCAGGAAGATCTCCTTCTGGATATTGCTCTGGCTTTACAGCACTTATAACGATTTCTGCACTTGTAACTTTCATTTTTTCTCCTCTATTAACGCATGTTTTAATACTTCATCTAAATGTGAAACCGGAATAAATTCGACATCATTTCTTACACTATCAGGGATGTCCTCTAAATCCTTTTCGTTTTCCTTTGGAAATAAAATCTTCGTTAAACCGGCACGATGGGCACTTAATGATTTTTCTTTTAAACCACCTATCGGGAGAACACGGCCTCTTAAGGTAATTTCACCAGTCATCCCAACTTCCTTGCTGACAGCTTTACCAGTTAAAGCAGAAATTAGTGCGGTCGCGATTGTAATCCCAGCTGAAGGTCCGTCCTTTGGAACAGCACCTTCTGGAACATGAATATGGATATCATTTTTTTCATTAAAGTCAGGATCAATCTTTAATTCTTGTGCTTTAGATCGAATATAACTAAAAGCTGCTTGAGCAGACTCCTTCATGACATCCCCTAGCTTCCCAGTGAGGACAAGCTTTCCTTTACCAGGTGCTAGCGATACTTCGATTGAAAGAGTGTCTCCGCCAAAAGCTGTATACGCAAGTCCAGTAGCAACTCCAACCTGGTCTTCGATTTCTGCTTGGCCATAACGGAATATCGGTTTCCCTAAAAATTCAACTACATTTTTTTCGGTAATGACAACTCGTTTCTTTTCACCAGAAACGATTATCTTAGCCACCTTACGACAAATTTTCGCGATTTGACGCTCTAGACTACGGACTCCCGCTTCTCTTGTGTAATGACGAATAATATTCAATAGAGCATCTTCTCTTATTTGTAATTTACCTTTTGTCAAACCATGCTCTTCAAGTTGTTTTGGTAATAAATGATCTTTGGCGATATTGACTTTTTCAAGCTCAGTATACCCAGCGATTGTGATAATTTCCATTCGGTCACGTAGTGGTCCTGGAATGGTTGCCAAGTTATTAGCAGTAGCAATGAACATAACCTTCGATAAATCATAAGGCTCTTCAATAAAATGATCACTAAAGTTGAAGTTCTGTTCAGGATCCAATACTTCAAGCAAGGCTGCTGATGGGTCGCCTCTAAAATCGTTGGACATTTTATCTATTTCATCTAATAAAAAGACAGGATTAATTGTACCGGCCTTTTTCATTCCTTGGATAATACGCCCTGGCATTGCTCCTACATATGTTCTACGGTGCCCCCTGATTTCAGATTCATCACGAACACCACCTAGAGAAATCCGCACAAAATTTCTACCAAGTGATTTTGCCACTGATTTTGCTAACGATGTTTTACCAACTCCTGGAGGTCCAGCTAAACATAGAATTGGCCCTTTTAAAGAGTTTGTTAATTGTTGAACAGCTAAATATTCAAGTACTCTTTCCTTTACCTTATCAAGCCCAAAATGGTCTTTTTCAAGGATTTCCTCTGCATGGTGAATATCTAGTCGATCTTCCGTTGCATTTGTCCATGGCAATGACAAAAGCCATTCTATATAATTCCGTATTACAGCGCTCTCTGCCGAAGTTTGTGGGATTTTTTCGTAGCGGTCAAGTTCTTTCAAAGCGACTTGCTCGATATGGTCAGGCATTCCTGCTGTTTCAATTTTATCCTTTAGTGTAGTTACCTCACCTGTTTTTCCCTCTTTATCTCCTAATTCTTTTTGAATAGCTTTCATTTGTTCACGCAGATAGTATTCCTTCTGAGTTCTTTCCATTGAATGCTTTACACGTTGGCCAATTTTCTTTTCAAGACTTAAGACTTCTTTTTCATTATTGATGATAGTAATGACCTTATTCATTCTGGCTCGAACATCAATCGTTTCAAGAATTTCTTGTTTTTCTTTCAGTTTGAGAGGGATATGGGAGGCAATAATATCTGCCATTCGACCTGGTTCCTCAATATCAGTAACAGACGTATATGTTTCAGTCGATATCTTTTTAGAAAGCTTTATGTACTGTTCGAAATACTCAAGCATCATCCGCATAAGTGCTTCAGATTCTACATCCTTTGTTTCGTCTTCCTCAAATGTTCTTACTTTAACCGAATAATACGTATCTTTGTCAAATATTTCTTTAATTTCCGCGCGATAAAGTCCTTCAACCAATACACGTATTGTTCCATTTGGTAATTTAAGCATTTGTTTTACTTGCGTTAATGTTCCTATATTATAGATATCATCCTCTGTAGGATTGTCAATAGCCACATCTTTTTGGGTTGTTAAAAAAATGATATGGTCTTCTACCATTGCTTTTTCCAATGCTTGCACTGATTTTTCACGGCCAACATCTAAATGCAAAACCATAGTTGGATAGACAAGCAATCCGCGAAGTGGTAAAAGAGGAACAATGATTTCTTTTTTTCTTGTCATTGCATACACCTCAAAATTGAATATAGTTCTTAAAGTTGATGTTCAAAAAGTCCGGTGAAAATGACACATCGAATTTCTGCGTTGGCTTGCTTCTCCGTTCCTCACGTATTAACTGCATACGCTCCGGTACTCAAAGCTGCGCCGCCTTGAAATTCTCGGTCCTTTTCATCCTCCTTTTTGAACACGTTCTTAAATGTAAATTTTATCTTATTTGATAGCTAGTGTCTATTTTGGAGGATTTTTCATTTTTATATTAAAGATGAAAAACATAAAAAGACTTCGACGTTCTTTTTATAGTATGTCGAAGTCTTTCTATTTTAAACTGTTTTACATTTAGACAGATTCTGTTTTTGAAAAGTTAGTTGAAGCCGGAATGATTGATTGCTTGGATTGCTTTTGCCGTTCAGGTGTTTCAATTGCAATCTCAAAGACTTCTTCCAAATTGGTAACTGGAATAATTTCAATTCCCTCAATTTCCTTTAAGATTGATTGCATATTTTCTTGAGGGATGATGACCTTTTTTGCTCCTGCTTGTTTTGCTGCTTTAATTTTCGGCACAACTCCACCAATTGGCTTTACATTCCCATGAATACTAATTTCGCCTGTCATGGCAACTTTATGATCGACTGGGAATTTATGAATGGCAGAATAGATACCGGTAGCCATTGCAATCCCTGCAGAAGGTCCATCAATTGGAATCCCCCCAGGGAAATTAACATGGATGTCATAATCATGTGCAGGAACGCCCATTGAACGAAGTACAGTAATGACATTTTCAATGGAGCCCTTCGCCATACTTTTTCTTCGAACAGACTTTCCACGGTCCCCAATACTTTCTTCTTCAACGATACCAGTTATATTGATCGTTCCTTTATCTTTAGCAGGGATAACGGTGACCTCGATTTCTAACAATGCTCCAGTGTTAGGTCCATATACAGCTAAGCCGTTAACAAGTCCCACCCTTGCACTTGGATATATCTTCTTATCATAACGAGGTGTTAACTGACTTGAATGAAGTACCCACTCTATATCTTCATCCTTAATAAAATCGCGATCCTCGGAAATTGCAATTCCAGCGGCGATTTGAACCATATTCACCACTTCACGTCCATTCCTTGCATATGAGGCAAGTGTAGCAATCCCTTTTTCAGTCGCCTGCATTTTAACTTTCTCAAGTGCTTTTCTTGTTACAATTGCTAATTCATCCTGATCTAAATCACGGAAAAATACCTCTAAGCAACGGGAACGAATCGCTGGTGGTATTTCATTAGGTGTGCGTGTTGTCGCGCCAATCATTCGAAAATCAGCTGGCAATCCATTCTTAAAAATATCATGAATATGTGTAGGAATTTGTGTGTTTTCCTCGCTATAATAAGCACTTTCAAGAAATACTTTGCGATCCTCTAATACCTTTAACATTTTATTCATTTGAATGGGATGCAGCTCTCCAATTTCATCGATGAATAAAACGCCTCCATGTGCATGTGTTACAGCCCCTGGTTTTGGTTGAGGAATACCTGCTTGCCCCATCGCACCTGCTCCTTGATAAATCGGATCATGAACAGAACCTATTAAGGGGTCCGCTATTCCACGTTCATCAAATCGTGCGGTTGTCGCGTCTAATTCTACAAAAACAGCTGATTGCTTAAAAGGAGACTTTGCATTGCGTTTTGCTTCCTCCATTACAAGACGTGCTGCCGCAGTTTTACCTACTCCGGGTGGTCCATAAATAATGACGTGCTGAGGATTTGGTCCACAAAGCGCTGCTTTTAATGATTTTATTCCATCCTCTTGTCCAACAATATCTGAAAAACTAGTTGGTCTTACTCGCTCAGCTAGAGGTTCTGTTAAGGAAATGGACCTCATTTTACGGAGTTGTTCCATTTCTTTTCTAGACTCTTTATCTATAGATACCTTTTGAGTTCGCTGGTTTTTAAGGAGATTCCAAAAGTAAAGTCCGATGATCACTCCAAAAAATAGCTGTACGAATAAAACAATACCTGTCCAACTCATATTATTCCTCCTGCTCGCAAAGATAGACTACTATCTGCTATTATCTCCTGAGTATAGGTGGAATAAACCAAATTTGACGGATTTTTGAATGGTCATTTCGTTATATTTATTACGTAACTCTTAAAATAACGTACTGAATAAAATCAAATTAGTACATATTATACAAATTGGTCCGGTTATTTAGGACTATTTTATAAAAGTTGACTATCTGTAAGATATGTAAGTATGGAAGGTGTGAAAATATGAAGAAAAGGTAGTTACTAGCCTTTCTTTCAGCATCTATTCTTATTTTCGGAGGATGCTCAGCAGAAAAAGAGAAGCAGTCAGCAAAAAAATCACAAGAACAGAAAGTAAATAAAACGGAAAACGAAACAGATCCAAACAAAAGCACTTAAACAATCACTCAGGTTGATGAAAGGGATGCTAAAAATCTAAATATTAAAATGGAAATTACTCAATAAAAAAATCCCGAGTTGCCTCGGGATTTTTTCTTATGCGGAGATTTCTGTGTTTTCAACAACCGTTCCATCATCCAATAAAAGCTTTGGAGAGGTATTTTTTGATACAGTTTCCGCAGTAATGATGCATTTCTTAATATCGTCTCTTGAAGGAAGATCAAACATCACATCGAGCATAATTCCTTCGATAATGGAACGCAAACCACGTGCTCCTGTTTTACGTTCAATTGCCTTTTTTGCAATTTCCTTGAGAGCATCCTCTTCGAAATCCAATTCGACTTCATCTAGCTCAAGCATTTTTTGATATTGCTTAACTAAAGCATTTTTTGGTTTCGTTAGAATCTCTACCAACGCGTCCTCATCTAAAGGTTCAAGGCTCGCAATAACCGGAAGACGGCCAATAAATTCAGGAATTAAACCAAACTTTAATAAATCTTCTGGTAATGATCTAGAAAGTAGTGATTTTTGGTCTAATTCTTCTTCCACAACGTTAGAACCAAATCCAATTACTTTTTTACCAAGACGGCGCTTGATGATTTGTTCAATTCCATCAAAAGCTCCACCACAAATAAATAGGATATTTGAAGTGTCAATTTGAATAAATTCTTGATGAGGGTGCTTTCTTCCACCTTGTGGAGGTACACTTGCCACTGTGCCTTCAAGAATTTTCAATAATGCTTGCTGTACACCTTCACCCGAAACGTCACGAGTAATTGATGGATTTTCGGATTTACGTGCAACCTTATCAATTTCATCGATATAAATGATTCCCTTTTCAGCTTTCTCCACATCATAATCAGCTGCTTGAATAAGTTTTAATAGAATATTCTCTACGTCTTCTCCAACATATCCAGCTTCTGTCAATGAAGTAGCATCCGCAATCGCAAATGGTACATTTAAAATACGAGCCAAAGTTTGCGCTAATAATGTTTTACCACTACCAGTTGGCCCAATCATACAGATATTACTTTTTGATAATTCAACATCATCAATTTTGCTGTTTGAATTAATACGCTTATAGTGGTTATATACAGCGACAGCTAATGACTTTTTCGCTGCATCTTGACCTATCACATATTCATCTAGGATTTCTCTTATTTCTTTTGGTTTAGGTACATCTTTAAATTCAACTTCTTCCTCTGTACCTAGTTCCTCTTCAACGATTTCAGTACATAATTCAATACATTCATCGCATATATAAACGCCAGGACCTGCAACTAACTTTCGAACTTGATCTTGGGTTTTCCCGCAAAAAGAACACTTAAGTTGCCCTTTTTCATCATTAAATTTAAACATCATGTCACCCCTTATTTGTTTCTTTCTCTCTACACTAAGCCCCTACGGCTTCGATAAGCGTCGGATCTCATCGTCACCACTAGTCGTCAGCATCCTCACGTACATTTAAATACGCACCGGTGCTTCCTCAATTGTTTCCTCGATCTTCTCGCTTCTCGTACACCTATTACATAGGCAATCTTGTTTGAACTTTGGCCATTACCGTCAGTTCCATTATCTAATTATGTAATGCACATTGTACCATATTTCTTCTTCAGAATGGTAATAATAACTCTCGCGCTCATTATGTAAGTTATGTGTGGTCTTAAAAACAACTAGTGAAATATGTGCTGACTTCGCCCCTCCTTTTTCAGTGTTCCCTTTTTCTTTAGATTAAAACTACTACAAAATGCTTATTGTTAGGTAGTTCAAAAAGTGCGGTGAATATGACGCATCGATTTTCTGAGTACATTGTTCCGAGAATACGGTGAATAACTCGGTTATGCGCTTGCGTCTACTAGTTTATTCACGAAGTCAATTCCTCAGCACAAGGCTGCAAGGGAGTTAACTCAAGCAGTTGCCTCGCTCCGGTACTCAAAGCTGCACCGCCTTGAAAATCTCGGTCCTCTTCATCCTGCTTTTTGAACAAGCATTCATATGTACAACTTTTTAGTTTTGGGTATAAAACAAGGCACGATCATATCGCGCCTTGATATTCCCTTATTTATTATTATGCAACACTTTTGCTATTTTCTACAAGAAAATCGATTGCTTTTCTAATTTTTAAATCTTCTGTAATTCCATCTAAGCCACCAAGCATTGACTTAATCTCATCAGCAGAAACGCCATACATTGTTGCCATATTTTCTAACTCTGCATTGATTTCCTCTTCAGTCACTTCAATGTTTTCAGCTTTTGCGATCGCTTCTAAAGTTAAGTTATCACGAACGCGCTTGCCAGCATCTTCTTTCATTTGTTCACGTAAAGCATTTTCGTCTTGACCAGAGAATTGGAAGTATAGGTCAAGGTTCATGCCTTGCATTTGTAAACGTTGTTCAAATTCACGTAGCATGCGGTCTAATTCAGTATTAACCATTGCCTCTGGAATATCGATTTCAGCATTTTCTGATGCTTTTTCGATTAATGTATCTTTAAGGCTATTTTCAGCGTCACGCTTCTTAGTCTCTTCTAAACGAGTTCTAGTTTTAGCTTTTAATTCATCTAATGTTTCAACTTCATCGTCTACATCTTTTGCAAACTCATCATCAAGCTCTGGAAGTTCTTTTGCTTTGATTTCGTGAACTTTCACTTTAAAAGTTGCTGGCTTACCTGCTAGGTTTTCAGCATGGTATTCTTCAGGGAAACTAACTTCAACGTCTTTTTCTTCACCTGTAGCAATACCAACTAATTGTTCTTCGAATCCAGGAATGAATGAACCAGAACCAATTTCTAATGAATAGTTCTCAGCTTTTCCACCTTCGAATGCTTCTCCATCAACGAAACCTTCGAAATCAATTACAACAGTGTCGCCATTTTCTACAGTACCTTCTTCTTTAACAACAAGTTCTGCATTGCGCTCTTGTAATTGTTTGATTTCTGCATCAACTTCTTCATCTGTAACAGTTTCTTCAAGCTTTTCAACTTCTAGACCTTTGTAGTCACCAAGTTTAACTTCTGGCTTAACAGTTACTTTAGCAGTGAAAATAAGGTTTTTACCTTTTTCGATTTGTTCAACGTCAACTTCTGGACGATCAACTGGCTCAATACCAGTTTCTTTGATTGCATTTTCATATGCATCTGGAAGAATAATATCTAATGCATCTTGGTAAAGTGATTCAACACCAAAACGCTTTTCGAACATTCCACGAGGCATTTTACCTTTACGGAACCCAGGTACGTTAACTTGCTTTACTACCTTTTTGAAAGCTTCGTCAAGTCCTTGGTTAAATGTTTCTGCGTCAACCTCTACAGTTAAGACACCTTGGTTTCCTTCTAATTTTTCAAACTTTGCGGACATAATTCTTTCCCTCCAACTATCTATTTACTAACTATTTTTTCCGATATGTAAATTTCATAACTATTACCATATGTCGGTAAACTAGCATTTTACAACCATTACATTATAACATAGAATAGTCACCTTTCAACATATAGAATATTTTTATATTGTTAGAAAGTTTAACCAACTAATCAAAATTATAATATCTTCGATTACCATTTTTTATTCGATATACGAAAAACGCTCTACCTTTTCTAGCATATCTAGAGCATGTTTTAGTTCAAACAAACTTATCCCATAGATTTGCTCAAGTGTTCGATTCTCAATCTCCATTCCGTGAAGTTCAGCACTATATAAATGAAGAGCAGCAGCATACGTTGCTGGATTCTCATCATCTAATGTAAAAGGAAAAATTACAAAAAGATGCTGAAGCCAAATCTCTTTTGCTGTTTCATATAGAGTCGGATTCTCATTTTGCAATTGTTCCTCCAAGATCGATAAAACCTGAATTGCAAAAGGTGACATGGATGGATCAATTAACTTTGAAGGGATAACTTTAAGGGTCTCCCCAAGCTTCTCAACCTCTGTCTCACGATCCACCTGATTCATTGCAAGCAACTGCAATATCATCGTTTTTACAACAGGATGTTTTTTAGGATTAGCTAAAAATGGAACCAGCATATCTAAGTATTTCCGTACATTGAGTTCCTTCATGGATTGTATGGTAGCTATTTGATTCCCGATAAATTCTTCATTATATAAAACATGTTGTAGATGTTCCATAACATCCTGATTCGTGTTCTCAGCTTCTCTTTCCACCTCATCAGAATAAAGCATTCTTTTACTCAGTTCTAAGAGCTGGGACAGATTGTCTAAATACTCGGGAGGAACTGAATCTTCATCAAGCACAGCTTCTATTGTTGTTTTTACTTCATTATATTGTCCGAGTTGAATGAGAATGGTTAAGTAGATTTGAAGGACATGAAAATAGTCCCCAACATCTTCTTTCATCATAACTAAACAATTTTCTTTTGCTTGCTCTAATTCTCCTAGTTCAAAAAGGCAGATGACAATTCCAAGCTCTATTTCATGATTGCCCTCTTCAAGTTCCTGAGCTTGTATTAATAAAGTTAAAGCTTCTTTAAATTGCTTATTGGTTAATGCATCAAGACCTTTTTCCATTAATCTTTCCTTTAGATGAGGAAAGGGAACAACTTTATCCTGCTTCTTACCATTAAACTTTTTTTCCATAGAGTTTTTCCAACCCCAAACTCGTTTTCTACTTGAGTTATTAGTGTACCAATGAAAAAAAGAGAAAACAATAGTGATACCATGATAGGATACAAAAAAAGACAAAGTCTGATGGACTTTGTCTAGAATTATTAGTTCGCAGTTTTAACTTCATACTCTTTAATTTGTTGTTCATAGGAAAGAGTCTTGTCAATCTCATCCCAACCATTGATCAACATTTCCTTCCAGTATGCATCAATTGAAAATTCTGTTTTGAAGCCTTTTGAATCAACTATTGTTTGTTCCTCTAATGAGATAGTGCATTGATAGTCAGCAGCATTCGCTTCTTTTAGAAGATACTCGATCACGCTTTTTTCTAATACAATAGGCAAAATACCATTCTTCAAGCAGTTATTATAGAAAATATCTGCAAATGATGGAGCTAGGATTGCCTTAAATCCATAGTCTTGTAATGCCCATGGAGCATGCTCACGAGAAGAACCACAACCAAAGTTTTCATTTACAACAAGAATCGTCGCACCCTCATTTTCTTTTCGATTTAATTCAAAATCTGGATTCGGGCTTCCGTCAGCTTCGAAGCGCCAATCAAAAAAGGCATATTTTCCAAACCCAGTTCTTTCGATACTTTTCAAAAATTGCTTCGGAATGATTTGGTCGGTATCCACATTGTTTCGATCCATTCCTGCAACTTTACCTTGATGTGTGATAAATGGTTCCATAATTATGCCTCCTCCCCAGCTGTTACCTTTTGAATTTTACGAACATCTACGAATTTCCCATAAATAGCTGCAGCAGCTGCCATTGCTGGACTTACTAAGTGTGTACGTGCACCCTTACCTTGTCGTCCCTCGAAGTTACGGTTTGAAGTTGAAGCACATCTTTCACCAGCAGGAACTACGTCTGGGTTCATACTTAAGCACATGCTGCATCCAGCATCACGCCATTCAAAGCCAGCGTCACGGAATACATCAGCAAGACCTTCTTTTTCCGCTTGTTGTTTCACTTGTTGAGATCCTGGAACGACTAAAGCCCGTACATTAGGAGATATCTTTTGACCACGGATAATTTCAGCCGCTTCGCGTAAGTCACCAATTCGTGAATTTGTACATGATCCAATAAATACATGTTGAATTTCTACTTCATTAATCGGCGTTCCAGGAGCAAGCTCCATATATTCATAAGCACGCTGAGCAGACTTCTTGTCAACTTCTTTATCAAAATCCTCTGGATATGGAACTGTATCCTCAATAGTTATACTCATAGATGGGTTAGTACCCCATGTAACAGTAGGTAAGATTTCATCTGCATGAATTTCTAGAATTTCATCGAAAGTAGCACCCTCATCAGTTGCAAGAGCTCTCCATCTTTCAACAGCTGCATCAAAAGCTGCACCTGAAGGGCTATGCTTTCTTCCCTTTAAATAGGAGAATGTTGTTTCATCTGGGCTTATTAAGCCAGCTTTCGCTCCACCTTCAATTGACATATTACAAATGGTCATTCTTTCTTCCATTGACATGTTTCGAATTGCTTCTCCTGTATATTCGATTACATGTCCTGTTCCGAAATCAATCCCAAACTTACGGATAATGGATAAAATAACGTCCTTCGCATAGACGCCAGGTGATAATGTTCCAACTACATTTACCTGCATGGTTTTAGGTTTTTGTTGCCATAATGTCTGGGTTGCAAGAACATGTTCTACTTCACTTGTCCCAATTCCAAACGCTAATGCTCCAAATGCTCCATGTGTAGATGTATGGCTATCCCCACATACAATTGTTTTTCCTGGTTGTGTTAATCCAAGCTCAGGTCCAATAACGTGAACAATTCCCTGTTCTGGGCTGTGTAAATCTGCTAATGGTACGTTAAATTCCTTACAGTTTTTCTCCAATGCACTCATTTGTTTAGCAGCTATCTCATCCTTTGTTTGGAAGCGATCGCTTGTAGTAGGTACGTTGTGGTCCATTGTCGCAAATGTTAAATCAGGCCTTCTGACTTTTCTATTTTTTATACGTAAACCTTCAAAGGCTTGCGGAGAAGTTACTTCATGGACAAGATGTAGGTCAATGTATAATAGGTTTGGTTTCCCCTCTTCATGATTGATAACGTGCTGATCCCATATTTTTTCTATAATCGTTTTCGGTGCCATTAGTATCTTCATCCTCCTTTTTCACTTTTTTTGAAAAGATAAGCTCGGTATATACCGAGCTATCAGCAGGTCTAGCTTTGCAATTTATAAATCTATGCATAGCAAGACATAATATTTGAAATCGCCCCGTCCTCAACTAAGGCCTCTTTAATTTTTTCTACCATTTCTGTTGTTGAAATTGCATTTCCTTGTGGTTGAACAACATCTGCAGTACGATAACCAGCAGCTAATACATCATCCACGGCTTTTTCTATAGCTTTTGCCTCTTCTTCTAATCCAAAAGATAAGCGTAAAAGCATAGCAGCAGATAATATGGTTGCAATTGGATTTGCAATATCCTTTCCAGCGATATCTGGTGCAGAACCATGGATTGGTTCAAATAGACTCGGTCCATCCGTCGATAAACTTGCTGAAGGAAGCATGCCAAGTGATCCTGTTAACATGGATGCTTCATCACTTAAAATATCTCCAAACATATTCTCAGTAACGACTACATCAAATTGTCTAGGGTTTCGGATTAGTTGCATTGCCGCGTTATCCACTAGCATATGCTCTAATGTAACCTCTGGATAAGAAGTAGCTACTTCTTCAGCAACCTCGCGCCACATTCTGCTAGATTCCAAGACATTAGCTTTGTCTACAGATGTCACTTTATTCCTTCTTGTCATAGCCATTTCAAATGCTTTTTCAATGATTCTTTTCATTTCAGAGCGTTTGTAGGAAAGAGTATCAACAGCTTCTTCTTCGCCATCTTCAATCTTTCTACCACTTGGCTTTCCAAAGTAAAGACCACCAGTAAGCTCTCTGACAATTACGAAATCCGCATTTTCAATCACTTCTTGTTTAAGTGGAGAAGCGTCTAGTAAGCTATTAAAACAAGTTACCGGTCTTACATTCGCATACAAGTTTAAGGCTTTTCGAATTTGTAATAATCCTTTTTCAGGACGTAAGTGTGGAGGGTTAGAATCCCACTTCGGACCCCCTACAGCCCCTAGCAATACTGCATCACTTTGTTTACATACTTCCAGTGTTTCCGCCGGAAGAGGAGTGCCTTCAGCGTCTATTGCTGAACCACCTATTAAAGCGTGTTGAAATGTAAACTCATGATTGTATTGTCCGGCGACAGCCTTCAACACTTCGATTGCCCCTTTAGTCACTTCTTTGCCAACGCCATCTCCACGAAGTACGGCAATACTCTTCTTCATATTGACTCCTCCTCTTTTATCTTATCTACACTGAAAATAGTAAATTTAAAAGTTTAAACTCCAACTTTTTCAAGTAGCTTCTTATTCTTTTCAACTGTTATAAGTCTATTTACTGCATTCACATATGCTCTTGCAGAAGCTTCTAACACGTCTTGTGCAGAGCCTCTTCCACTGCTTTCAACATTCTCATGTTTTACTTTTACAAATACCTCTGCAAGTGCGTCACGCCCTGCGCCAACAGATTGGATTCGGTAATCATCTAATGTTATTGAAATACCGAAGCAGCGTTCGAGTGTATTGTAAAGTGCTTCAACACTTCCTGATCCTGTAGCAGCCTCTTGGATTTGGTTACCTTCACGATCTGTTAAGGTGATGGTTGCAGTAGGGATTTGGTTTGTACCGTATTGAACCTGCATAGAGGTTAATTGATACGTATCCTCCACGTTTGCTACCTTTTCATTAACTAATAATGTAACTAAATCATCATCAGTAATTTCTTTCTTTTTATCTGCTAAATCTTTAAATAGCTTAAATACGCGATTAATTTCTTGGTCATCTAATGTGTAGCCTAATTCTAAAATACGATTACGAAATGCGTGTCTACCTGAATGCTTTCCTAGCACCATTGAATTTGATTTCACCCCTACTAACTCTGGAGTGATAATTTCATAGGTCGTTTTTTCCTTTAACACACCATCTTGGTGAATACCTGATTCGTGTGCATAAGCATTTCTACCAATAACAGCTTTGTTTGGAGGAACAATCATACCTGTTAATTTACTAACTAAATCACTTGTACGCTTGATTTCATCCAACTTTAATCGAGTATGTGCTTGGTAGAAGTCCTGACGAATATGGAGTGCAACTGCAACCTCTTCTAATGAGGCATTACCTGCCCTTTCCCCAATTCCATTAATGGTTCCTTCTACTTGTAACACACCATGTTCAATAGCTGATAATGAATTGGAAACTGCCATTCCAAGATCATCATGACAGTGAGTTGATAAAATAACTTTATCTATATTCGGTACGTTTTCTAGTACATAGGTAAACATTTTGCCGTATTCTTCTGGAGTACCATACCCAACTGTATCCGGTAGATTAATCACATTTGCTCCAGCATCTATTACTTCTTTGATGATTTTTGCTAAGAAGTCTAATTCTGTTCTGCTCGCATCTTCCGCAGACCATTGGATAATTGGGAAGAATTGAGAAGCATATTTAACACTATCCACAGCTGTTTGAATTACTTGTTCTTTTGTCTGCTTAAGCTTATATTTTCTATGAATCGGGGAAGTTGCAAGGAAGGTGTGGAGACGAGGCTCCGCTCCTCCCTTCAATGCTCCCCAAGCTGCATCAATATCACTTTGTACAGCTCGTGCAAGTCCTGTTACGGAAACATTTTTGATGATATCAGCAATTTGTTTAACTGACTGGAAATCACCTTCAGAGGCAGCTGGAAATCCGGCCTCCATAACATCCACATTGAGTCGTTCCAGTTGCTTAGCAATTTCAAGTTTTTCATGTAGGTTTAAGTTTACTCCAGCAGACTGTTCTCCATCTCTTAATGTAGTGTCAAAAATATTAATTTTCCGCACGGGCACCCACCACTTCTTTCACTTGTCTTTGTTTGACGAATGGCATCATTGCACGAAGCTTCTTACCAACTACTTCAATTTGATGTTCAGCTTCAATTTTGTTAATTGCGTTAAATTCTGGACGATTCGCCTGATTTTCAAGGATCCAACCTTTTGCAAACTTACCTGTTTGAATATCCTTTAATACTTCCTTCATTTCAGCTTTCACACTGTCATTTACAATACGTGGTCCAGTTACGAAATCGCCCCACTGAGCTGTGTCAGAGATTGAATATCTCATTCCAGCTAAACCTTCTTCGTACATTAAATCAACGATTAGTTTTAATTCATGTAGACACTCAAAGTAAGCAACTTCTGGTTGGTATCCAGCTTCTACTAATGTTTCGAATCCTGCTTTAACTAATGCAGTGGTACCACCACATAATACCGCCTGTTCACCAAATAGATCTGTTTCAGTTTCTTCTTTAAATGTCGTTTCAAGAACACCCGCTCTAGCTGCTCCAATTCCTTTCGCATATGCTAGTGCAACCTCTTTTGCATTTCCAGTTACGTCTTGTTCAACCGCAATTAATGCTGGAACCCCTGCACCTTCAGTGAATGTACGACGTACTAAATGTCCCGGGCCTTTTGGAGCTACTAGGAAAACATCTACGAAGTTTGGTGGTACGATTTGGCTAAAGTGAATGTTAAAACCATGAGCAAATACTAATGCATTTCCTGGCTCTAATCCTGGTTCGATTTCTTCTTTATATACCTTTGGTTGATTTTCATCTGGTAGTAATACCATAATTACATCCGCTTGCTCAGCAGCTTCTCGAACTGAATAAACTTGTAGTCCATCATTTTTTGCTTGTTCAAAAGATTTTCCTTGACGTAGACCAACAATTACATCAACACCACTTTCACGTAAGTTCAGTGCATGTGCGTGTCCTTGTGAACCGTAACCAATGATAGCAACCTTCTTATTTTGTAAAACTGAATCATTTACATCTCCGTTATAATATACCTTTGTCATTTTAAAATCTCTCCCTTATTAGAATTAAGTTTTGTATGTTAATGTGATTAAACCCTTTAGTTGATGAAACGTATTTAAACAATAGAAATATTCTTTGGATTTGAAGCTGTCTTTTGGTTACCCCTTGTGAAAGCAGTTGTGCCTGTACGGGCTACTTCTTTAATTCCGTATGGCTTTAAGAGGTTAATTAAAGCTTCGACTTTTTCTGATTCACCTGTAACTTGGATAACCAGGCTTTCCTTACTTACATCAATAATCGATGCCCGGAAAGGATCTATTAAGCTATAAATCTCATTTCTATTTGATGGACTGGATGCTACTTTAATGAGAGCAAGCTCCCTAGCCACAATGGCTTGATTCGTAATATCCACGACCTTTATAACATCAATTTGTTTATTTAGCTGTTTTGTGATTTGTTCAACAACGGTTTCTTCATCGAGATGTATTACAAATGTCATTCGTGAGAGTCCCTCTGTTTCGGAATGTCCCACTGTAATACTCTCAATATTGTAATGACGTTTAGTTAACAGGCCAGTGATTCGGTTAAGTACACCAGCGCGGTTATTTACTAGTAATGTGATGATTCTTTTCACAGTTTAACACCTACCATTTCATGATGACCCTTTCCTGTGGCTACCATTGGGTATACATTTTCGAAAGGCGTCACATTAAAGTCCATAAGGACCGGTCCAGCGTATTCGATAGCTTCTTTTAACACTTGCTCTGCTTCTTGTTCATTTGTAGCTCTCAAACCTTTAATTCCATATGCATCAGCTAGTTTCATAAAATCTGGCTGATTAGGAATCAGAGAATGTGAGTATCTCTCTTTATAGAAAAGTTGTTGCCATTGTCTAACCATTCCCAAAGCTTTGTTGTTAAGAATGATGATTTTGATTGGTAGGTTTAATTCATGAATGACTGAAAGTTCTTGGGAAGTCATTTGGAATCCACCGTCTCCTAGGATGGCAACCACAGTTGATGACCTTTCAGCTAACTGTGCTCCGATACTAGATGGTAAGCCAAAGCCCATTGTTCCAAGTCCGCCTGATGTTACCCAACGATTTGGTTTTGTAAACTGATAGTATTGGGCAGCCCACATTTGATGCTGGCCAACGTCAGTTGTAACAATTGCTTCCCCATCTGTATATTTATAGATAAGTTCTATTAATTTTTGTGGTTTTAATTCATCTTCTGATGGTTTATAAACAAGTGGATATTCTTCTTTCCATCCAGCTAGTTTTTCTCTCCATTCTCGGGAATCTCCAGGTTTACCATCTTGGTGAACTAGAGCTTTAAGAACCTCTTTTGCATCCCCTACCACTGGAATCTTAGTAGGTACGTTTTTCCCAATCTCAGCAGGATCAATATCAATATGTGCTACTATTGCATTTGGAGCAAAGTGTTCCAGGTTTCCAGTTACCCGGTCATCGAATCTTGCTCCAATACTGATTAATAGATCACATTCATGTAAAGCCATATTCGCTGAGTATGTTCCATGCATTCCTGCCATGCCTAGATATAATGGATGATCAGCTGGGAATCCACCTAAACCTAAAAGTGTATGTGCTAAAGGAATATTTTGTTGTTCAACATATTCTCTTAATTCGTCTGCAGCTTTTGCATGTATAACCCCAGCACCAGCAAGAATGACCGGTTTTTTCGCTTGACTAACTGCTTCAACTAGCTTACGAATTTGCAGATGATTTGGGTGAATTGTCGGCTGATAACCTGGCAACTGAATTTCTTGATCATAATCAAATACCGCTTCATTTGCTGTCATGTCTTTTGGAATATCAATTAATACAGGACCTGGTCTTCCAGAAGTAGCAATATAAAATGCTTCTTTAATTATTTTTGGTAAGTCCTTTACTTCCCTTACCTGGTAGCTATGTTTTGTAATTGGCATCGTGATTCCAAGAACATCTGCTTCCTGGAATGCATCTGAACCAATGACTGATGAAGCAACCTGACCTGTAAATACAACAAGTGGAATTGAATCAATCATCGCGTCTGCTAATCCCGTCACAATATTTGTTGCACCCGGTCCAGAAGTTGCAATGACGACACCTGGTTTTCCTGAAATTCTCGCATACCCTTCAGCTGCATGTATACCACCTTGTTCATGTCTGGTTAATACATGAAAAATTCCTGAATCATATAAACTATCATAAATGTTTAGTACAGCACCGCCAGGATATCCAAAAATGACTTCTACGTTTTCCCGTTTCAATGCTTCGATTAGCATTTGGGAACCATTCATTTTTGTAGAAGCTTTAGTTTTTTCTTCCACTTTTGCATTTACGCCCATTTTTTCTTACATCCCTTCCCTATAGTAATTAAATTTTCTTAATCAAATATGCCTTGGCATATTATCGCCAGATTTTAGGCCCACAGGAAGTGGGTCATAAAGACGTTGCCACATGATGTGGCGCACTTTGTCTTTGAATCTTACTGCTCTAAAAATTCCCTTTGAAAAATCGTGACATCCTCCCAGAGGCTTTTAACATAATTAAGACCGGGTCTTAATTATGTTAAAAAAATAAAATGCCAATCCACCCACTAGACCAATTTCTTGGTCGAAGGGGTGAAAAGGCATTTATCACTTTTCACGGTACCACCCTTGTTCGCGATCTAAAAAAGACCACCTCAGGAACAACTTTTGTTGTTCATTTTGATAACGGGTGAGCTGTTACCAAACACCCGGTTAACTCTACTACAAATGTTTCAAGCTAACACTCTGAGGTGAGTTCATCCAACGGGATAACACCGGCTTCCAGCATTACCGGCTCTCTGTTGATATCTTTACGTTAGACTACTTATCCTCTTCAACGTTTATGAATATTCAATATTTTTAAATTACATTTCTATTAGCTTTATGCCACAGGTATTTCTTTAATACCTAAAAACATAAACGCTTTACATGATTGAAAACTTAGGTTCAAAAAATAATCCAAATCCATGACCTTCCACCTTTTTAGTAAAAGGATGGGTTAGTTATGATAGGACTTTTCTAAGTTGATAATTTGCTTATTCATTTTTTTTTGCTAGAAAATATTTGATATTAGAGCCTATATTACGCCCATTTTTTATCGGAGTCAACACCATTTTAAAGAATTGTTAGATTATTTTGATTTGATAAACTATCTGAATCCGCTTACAACTCAGAAGTGACGCGGTTTTTAGAATTGAAAGAATTTGTTGAAATTTTCGTGACTGAAAATGATTGATTCGGATGCGATATAGGTAGGAATCTTTCAAGGTCAATCTTTAATATCTGATCGCACGTAATACTAAAATTTTTGTTTGTAGATGAGTCCATTGGACAAATAAAAAAACACTTCAATTCATTTACATGAAAAGAAGTGTTTGTGATTAAGTATGTAAAATGGCTATGCTAGGTAATTAGCCTAAGGGAGGTTACGAAAATCCTTAACAAAGTGAACATTCTTTTCCTGATTATTCTTAGGATGTTTTACTCTTATAGTTAACGATTTATTGCAGAACTTTGGGTCCAAGTAGTAACATTCATCGGTGTCGGGAAAATATACACAATAAATATCAATTTCTTGTTTATTTGTTTATCAAGGTCAACAGTATATCGGAATTTAGAGAGGTCTCCTAACCTGCTGCTGTACATGCGATACATAACTTTGTTAATAATCAGTTATATACATATGAAGGACTTTGCAATTTTTAGTCACTTTTTAGATAGAAAAAAGCTATTTCCATTAATATTTTCGTACATTTGGCATGGAGGCTTCATTTTTTGGACCAAAGAGAAGGCATAGAATTGATGTAAGTCAAATTTATTACTTTCAAAGTCCTTTCTGCATAAAAAGGTAGAATGCGAAACCTATCCCTTTTAATTGCTTAAAAACGGTGTCACTTTTTCAAGTGCCTCCTGGAGTTTCTCACTATTTTTTTGATACATTTCTTTTGCCGATTGGTTATTTGTTTGTTGATCTGAAAGATTAAAAGATTTTCGGTAAAAGTTTACTAAAGTGTTTACAAGCTTTGGTCTACTTAATGTGTTTGTTGTATTTGTAGGCGGAACTAAGCATATTTGTGCATACGAAAAGGTGCGTTGTTCTAAGAAGGATTAACCACTTTTTTGTTAACTTTCTTATTGAACCGTACATCAATAGGTCCTGGGGATATCACTTAAAAAAACTGAGGAGGATTAAAATCTGAATGGTTATGCCACCTAATTAAACCTTAATATATACTTTCATGTAATTTTGGGTTTATTCTTGCGTAAAAAATGTGTTAAACGGTTTGATAACTCACCTTTTTCTATCGTATTTCTAGAAAAATAAAAAACACGCTAATCGCTTGAAATATCAACGATTTAACGTGTTTTCCGGATATCTTATCGTATCCAATTTTACCTATTAGCGTCCCAGGAGAGATTCGAACTCCCGACCGACGGCTTAGCTTACCACTATGACTTTCGCCACCAACAATAGTTGTTTGTAGTCTGGACTATATCTTCACCATTTCAGGTGCGACACGTGTAGTCTCTACGGAACCTCATGATAATCACTTGAAGATTATTCTTTGGAGTTTCTACCATCAATTTACATGATCATTCGAATCTCCTCAGTCTAATGCAAGACATAAGTTTCCTCGGTATTACCATCAGCTAAAAACTGTTAAGGCTTCACCGATATAGTGTCGTCCACTCTATAAGTTCTTCTTTCCTTATAGAGGCTCCTATTTTCTTGAAGGCCGTTGCTCTATCCTGCTGAGCTACTGGGACATTTTAAATTTTTCCGCTAAGTTATTAGCGACATTTTTTATTATAGTCAGATAGGAATCAGATGTCAACACATTTTGAAGAAAAAGTTTTAAAAGGGAGTATTTTTTTACTCCCTACGCTATTGTATCATAAGTTTACCTTGGTTGATAACTCCTCAACAATATTTCCTTCACAATCATAAAAGACAACATCAGCTTGATTATTATCAACCTCTACTATTACATATGTTCTTTCTTTACGCATTCTTGGCAATCGGAAACTACCTGGATTAATAAATAAAACACCATCAATTAATTCAGTTCCTGCAATATGTGAATGTCCGAAGCAAACAATAGATGCGCCGACTTCTCTAGCACGATAGGATAAATTCATTAATGACATCTTTACATTATACAAATGACCATGTGTCAAGTATACCTTTAGCCCATTTAAAAGAACAATCATATCGTTCGGATAGTTAGAGTCAAAATCACAATTTCCTCTGACTACTGAAAATCCACTCATTTCTTCTGATTGAGATGACAACTCAGAATCCCCGAGATGGAACATAAACTCAACATCATTCTTATGCCTCTCCTTAATGTCGAGTAATTCCTTTGTTAATCCATGGCTGTCACTCAAAATTAATACCTTCATCTTTGAAACTCCTCACGATCTTTTAAAAGCTCGTCTAGCTTTCTAAGTGCATTCCCACGATGGCTGATAAGGTTTTTCTCATCTTTTGATAATTCAGCCATTGTTTTGCCCTTAACAGGCACAAAAAAGATTGGGTCATAGCCGAATCCATTTTCCCCAACAGGCTTATCTGTAATAACACCCTCACAGGTCCCCTCTACAATTTCCGTTTTTTCTCCAGGAATTGCCAAAGCTAGTGCACAATGGAATCTAGCCGATCTTTTTTCATCGGGAACTCCTTTTAATTCTTCTAATACTTTATTAAGATTATCCACATCATTTTTATGCTCACCAGCATATCTTGCTGAATAGACGCCCGGTCTGCCATCAAGATAGTCAATAGCAAGTCCAGAATCATCTGCTATAACAGGTATGTGGAGCTTTTTAGTAATAGCTTCTGCTTTTATTTGAGCATTTTCTGCAAATGTAGTGCCCGTTTCTTCTATATCCTCTATATTAGGATAGTCGACCAGTGATTTTACGTCTATTCCTTTGCTTGCAAATAAATCCCTAAATTCCTTAACTTTTCCTTTATTTTTAGTAGCAATCATTATTTCCTTCACGTTAAGACTCCTTCTTTCCAATTAAGTCTACTAAATCTCCTAATGCAGCTCTCTGGGCCTGAATCAACTCAGTAATCCCTATTTCGGCTAATTCTAATAATGTTTGTAACTGCTGTCTTGAAAAGGTGGATTCTTCTCCCGTTCCTTGAAGCTCAACATACTCCCCCGCTCCTGTCATCACAACATTCATATCAACATTTGCAGCCGAGTCTTCTATGTAATTTAAATCAAGGATTGCCCCTTTTTCAGGATCAATTCCCACTGAAATAGCTGCTAAATAGTCTGTGATTGGAAATACACCCATTTTTTTATCTTTATAGATTTTATGTACAGCAAGGACCATCGCTACGAAAGCACCCGTTATCGAAGCAGTCCTTGTACCACCATCCGCTTGAATAACGTCACAATCAATCCATATTGTTTTTTCACCGAGCTGTTCAAGATTAACCACTGATCTTAATGCACGCCCAATTAAACGCTGAATTTCCATCGTTCGTCCAGAGATTTTTCCTTTAGTGGACTCTCTCATATTCCGTTGCTCAGTTGCTCTTGGAAGCATAGAATATTCCGCTGTAATCCACCCCTTACCAGACCCCCTTATAAAAGGAGGCACCCTATCATCAATACTCGCATTACAAATAACCTTTGTATCCCCAATCGTAATTAATACCGACCCCTCAGGGTGCTTGATATAATTCACTTCAAACTGAATCGGCCTTATCTGATTATGTACTCGTCCATCAACTCTCAAAAACTAAAAACCCCCTGTCCTTCCTTAAAAGTAGGCTAAACACTGCCTACCTACTATCCTTTATATAGTATAGCAAAATTTTGTTTTTCTATCGTCTTCCATAGGAAAAAGGTGTGAACATAGTCCACACCCCTACTCTTTTTAGAAACTACCTGTATTCACATTTGCTGGACGTGTTACTGGTTCAGTTAGGGATTTCCCATCTTCCGTAACAATATCTTCATTTCCATTTACCGTGATAGCAACACTCTTTACATCAGGCTGCTCAGTTAAAGATAATACTAAGGAGTTAATAACATGCTTAGAGATCATCTTCTCGTTAAAGCTACCAAAGATAGCTTCATTAAAATCTAAAGTAACTTTGCCATCTTCCACTTTCGCACCTAGTAGTTTTACATCTTGATGAATTTCGCTTATTAAATTCGATGACAAATTTGGTCCGTCAATTAGTGCATTAACCACTGCTGAAACTTTGTCATCCCCGGTATTTTCAATTCGCTTTGTTACAGGCACATAGTATTCCGCGTCTTCATTTTGCACATAGAAATAGAGTGTCACAGGGCGGCTATTTGTAATATCTACTACACCGCTGTTATCAATGTTAATTCCATCCGCTCTACTTAAATCCGTTGGAATTGGTGTACTATTAACAGGCATTTCATCTAATTTATATCCATTTACGCTAATTACAACGTTATTGACATTATCAAATTGGGTTAATGTCCAAGTAATGGCTTGTAAGATTTTTGCTTCATCCTCAGGATTATATGTGCCAAATTCCTTCGAGAAGTCAGCTGTAATTGTGCCATCCTCCAATTTCACATCCACAACCGTATCTTGTGGAATAACCGCTCTAAATCCATCTGGAAGAATTTCATTTAAAGGTCCACCCGCTACCAGGTATTCAAGCACTTGTCTTGCCGCAGCATCTGTCTTCGGAAGATCTACAGTATATGGTACTACAAGACCACTATTATCAATCAGATACAGGTCTCGTTTTACTGTTTCAGTTGTAGCTTCCTCTTGGTCAGTAGCCTCAGTAGCATCAGTTTCTGAGTTATCCCCTTTTGCTACTGTCTCATCCACCGCTTCGTTTTTAGGTGGATCCATTTGTTTAACTTCTTCCTCTCCACCAAATAAGCCGCATCCTGAAAGTAGAACTGTAGAAGTAACAACTGTTGCAGCTATTGCAGATTTAGTTATTTTACGCATTCTTTTCCCTCCTAAGGCAGTTTGTACTACTATGTATACGAGCCCTCTATACAAATTAGACCGCTTTTTGTTGAAAAATATGGACAAAATGTTTTGATTTTAGAAGGAAACAAAATGTAAAATAAAGGGGTAAGATTTAGGTTTATCGAAAGGAAGTGTTGTGTTTGATTATTAAAAAACGTACCGTACCTCTTGAATTACAGCTCCTAAAGTCTAATCGAGCAAGAAAGAAAGTGCCTGAAAAAATCGAGCATCAAATCATTACCCTCGAAAAAGGCTTCATTGGGGAAACTATATTTGACCAGCGTATGGAAAGTCTTTCACTTGACTCCCTCACCATCAATGACTTGCTTCTAGAAACAAACAGAGCTCATTATCAAATTGATTCACTACTTATTTCCCCTCCCAAAATTCACATATTTGAAGTAAAGAACTTTGAAGGTGATTTCATAGTAAAAGGAGACCAATGGAAAAGCTTATCAACTGGGAAAGAGATCAAAAATCCCCTTCTACAGCTATCCCGAAGTACCTCTCTACTTAGACAATTGCTCCAACAACTCGGTTCCAACCTAACCGTCGAAGGCCACCTCATTTTTATAAATCCAGAATTTTATCTGTACGAAGCTCCACCAAATCTACCGATTGTATTTCAGCCTCAACTTAATCGTTTTATACGCTCCTTAAATGCACAATCGTCCAAAATCTATGATACACATCATACGTTAGCAAAAAAGTTGCTTTCGATACATATAAAAAAGTCCCCTTTCTCATTGCTACCAGCGTATGATTTTGATGAGTTAGAAAAAGGGATTTTGTGTGGAGAGTGTTGGAATGGGTTTATGGAGATTGGGAATCAACATAAATTAAAATGTCCTAAATGCAACAAATGGGAAGATAAGGAAACTGCTATTATTAGATGTATTGAAGAATTCGAGCATCTTTTTCCTCATATGAAGATTACGGTTAGTACAATATTTGATTGGTGTCAGGTAATTAAAAGCAAAAAGACAATAAGAAAAATACTTTCAAAAAGGTACAAACTAATCCAGTTTGGAAGATCGTCTTTTTATGTGAAGCTTTAGTTTCTATTATTAATAATAATTTTGTTGGATGGGATTGACTTTCATTATTAAATTTTCTTTTCTTACACTTATTCGTTTTTTGATTATGCTTAAAGGTATTTAAGATTTTACTTACCACACTTAGTAGCGGACCTTTGTGTGATGATACGATTATCCTCTTTGCTTACCCTCACTTAGACGATAACCTTTGCGTGAGGGTACGATTATCCCCTTTGCTTACCCTCACTTGGACGATGACCTTTGCGTGAGGGTACGATTATCCCCTTTGCTTACCCCCACTTGGACGATGGACTTTGTGTGAGGGTACGATTACCTCTTTGCTTACCCTCACTTAGACGATGACCTTTGCGTGAGGGTATGATTAACCTCTTTGCTTCCCCCCACTTGGACGATGACCTTTGTCTGAGGGTACGATTATCCTCTTTGCTTACCCTCACTTGGACGATGATCTTTGCGTGAGGGTACGATTATCCTCTTTGCGTACCCTCACTCGGTCGCGAACCTTTGCCTGAGGGTACGATTATCCTCTTTGCTTACCCTCACTTGGACGATGACCTCTGCCAGAGGGTATGATTAACCTCTAATATTTTTTGTTCCCGAAACTACCTTCAATATCTTCACATTAAAATAAAATCCAGTACATCTCCTTATTTTTATGAAACAAAAAAAGCCCCATCCGGGACTTTTTTCTCTACTCCTACAATTTCACCGATTTCACATTATACACTGGTTCTTCAAACCAGTTGCTGGCGATTTGTTGGAAGATTTCTTTTTCCCCTGTTGTGAGGAACAGGTGGCCATTTTTTGACGTTTTTTTGTTCAGTAGTCCACTATAGAATAGCACGGTACTCACTTCACGGGCTGTCTCTGCGCCTGAATCAATTAGTTTGATTCCATTTCCCAAATAGTTCTGAATGGTTTTATGAAGTAATGGATAATGGGTACAACCAAGAATCAAGGTGTCGATTTCTTTCCCCCTTAAGACCTCTAGGGATTCGGCCACAATTTGTTCGGCATGGGGACCAGCGAATTCTCCTGCTTCGACGATTGGAACAAATCGTGGGCACGCGAGACTTTCGACATTGATTTGATTGTTGATTGATTTTAGAGCGTCAACATAGGCACCACTTTCGATCGTGTTGACAGTGCCGATAACTCCTACATAATTATTTTTTGTAACCTTTAGGGCGGTTCTTGCTCCTGGGTAAACGACACCGATTACTGGAATTGAAAGTTCAGCTTGAATTTCATCCAACACGAGCGCAGTCGCCGTATTGCATGCTATGACAAGCATTTTAATTTTATGTGACAATAAATAGTTCGTCAGCTCCCATGTAAACTGACGAACTTCGTCTATAGGTCTTGGTCCATATGGACACCGGGCATTATCACCTAAATATATAATTTCTTCATTTGGTAATTGTCTAATTATTTCCCGAGCAACGGTTAAACCGCCAACCCCTGAATCGATAACTCCGATTGGTCTGTTCAAAAGATTCGCCTCATTCTACTCGCATTTCTTGATGTAATTTTCTAAGACTCTTTTCGAGTTGGGTAACTTCTTCAGCAGAGAAGTTTTCCATGATTTCATGTAGGTAATCTTGTCTTTTCTTGATTACCTCTTCGATAATACGTTCACCTTCTTCAAGTAAATGAATTCGAACGACACGACGATCTTTTGGGTCTTTTACGCGCATTACTAGCGAATTTTTTTCCATGCGATCTACAAGATCTGTCGTCGTGCTGCATGCTAAGTACATTTTATTTGATAATTCACCAATTGTCATGTCTCCAAGTTCAAGTAACCATTGAAGAGCTATAAATTGGGGTGTTGTAATTGTAAAGTTACTTAAGATTTCTCGGCCCTTTTGTTTAAGTAAGCCCGAGATAAAACGAAGTGATTTTTCGATATCTGCGATTACTTGGTAGTCTTTTGTTTCATTGCTCTCCTTAACAGTCATTACATCCTCTCCTAGTAAAATGTTAGTGGTAAAATCCAACCGATTTTTCTTCTATTACAGTTGCTTCATTGTATGCAAAATGTAAAGACGTATCGCTTAAGAAAAAAATCTATATTATTCTTATTTTCTACTTTTTTCGCGTAAAAAGCAAGTTGAAGTTATTTAGGAATTATGTAAAATGCCCTAAATAAGTAACCGGCTACCTTACAAGAGTAAAGGGTAGCCGGTCATACTTAAAGTTCAAGTTCTCCCATACGAAGGAGCTCTACAACTGCTTGAGAACGCCCCTTTACTCCCAGCTTCTGCATCGCATTCGATATGTGGTTACGAACTGTTTTTTCGCTTATGAATAGTTCACTTGCGATATCTTTCGTTGTTTTGTCTTGAACTAGTAATTCAAAAACTTCTCTCTCTCTTTTTGTTAGTAGCGGTTTTGGTTGAAACTCTTTCTCCTTCAAGTATTGTAACCCTCCTTGCTAAGGTTCGAGCTGAACTACTGGATGGGTATATATTTAGTCACCATATAATATGAGAAGGAGAGTGTTGCTGTGACTGTTAAAAGGCCGATATGTAGACTTTTTTGCGTCTATTTTTAGATATATTGGTATTTTTGATTAATTTGACTCATATATTATAGGTTAATTGGATTTAACATTTGTTTCATCTCTTCAGACCAAGGCTCTCCTTTTCCCGTTCGCTTTGACATTTGAACAAGCGTACTTCTGCCGACAAAACAAACGGCTCCTTCCTTATCTTTAGCCATATAATGGATATCCATTGAGGAATTGCCTAATTGATTTATTTTTACATAAAGTTTAAGCTGTTCTCCGAAATAGACTTGTTTCAAGTAATCACATTGTTGGTTTGCAACTACCGGGATTGTGTCGCTGGATTTGTCAGTCCACCTTTGCATAAACCCTACATGGTTAAAATATTGAATTCTTGCTTCCTCAAAGTAAGCAAAGGGGACTGTGTTGTTTAAATGTCCAAACATATCTGTTTCTGAAAAGCGTACCTGAATTGGTTGATAAAATTCAAATGTATTCTCCCAAGACTCAAATTCATCGATATACGTAATATGCTTCATTCCAATAGCTCCCTTACATAAGATTATTCAAATTGCAGTTAAGTGGTGCGTTATTCTAATGGGGAAATTTTATGCCTGATTAAGAGGTATACTTCTAAAAACTCTTCGTAAAAAAAGCACCCCTCCATATGACATGAGGGAGTGCTTTCAATATTTCTATTAGACTTGGTCACTACCAAACATATTTCTGAATGCTTGGATAGATGTATCTCTGTTTAGTGCTGCAATTGAAGTAGTGAGTGGAATACCTTTTGGACAAGACTGTACACAGTTTTGTGAGTTACCGCAGTTTGCAAGGCCTCCATCTCCCATAATTGTTTCTAAACGTTCAGCTTTATTCATTTCACCAGTTGGATGTGCGTTGAATAAACGTACTTGTGATAATGGTGCTGGACCAATGAAATCAGATTTGCTGTTAACATTTGGACATGCTTCAAGACAAACACCACATGTCATGCATTTTGATAATTCATATGCCCATTGACGCTTTTTCTCTGGCATACGAGGTCCAGGGCCCAAGTCGTATGTTCCATCGATTGGAATCCAAGCTTTTACTTTTTTCAATGAATCAAACATTCTACTACGGTCAATTTGTAGGTCACGAACGATAGGGAATGTCTTCATTGGTTCAAGTTTAATTGGTTGTTCAAGTTGGTCAATAAGTGCTGAACATGATTGGCGAGGTTTACCGTTGATAACCATTGAACATGCACCACAAACCTCTTCCAAACAGTTCATATCCCAAGTAATTGGGGCAACTTGATTTCCATTAATATCTACCGGATTACGACGGAATTCCATTAATGCAGAAATTACGTTCATATTTTTACGGTAAGGAACCTTGAATTTAATTACATATGGTTCAGAATCTGGAGTATCCTGACGAGTTACATGAAATTCAACTGTTTTTTCACTCATCTTACTTTGCCTCCTTATTCTTAGTATAGTCACGTTTACGAGGTGCGATTAATGAAGTATCTACGTCTTCATAATGGAATGCAGGCGCAGTATCCTTCCCAGTAAATTTAGCCATCGTAGTTTTTAAGAAGTCCTCATCATTACGATCAGGGAAATCAGGTTTATAGTGTGCTCCACGGCTCTCGTTACGGTTATATGCACCAATTGTAATTACACGTGCTAGTTGTAGCATATTTTGTAATTGACGAGTAAATGTAGCACCTTGGTTGCTCCATTTAGATGTGTCATTGATGTTGATGTTTTTGTAACGTTCCATAAGCTCTTGAATCTTTTCATCAGTCTTTAATAGCTTGTCATTGTAACGAACAACTGTTACGTTATCTGTCATCCACTCACCAAGTTCTTTGTGAAGGATGTATGCATTTTCAGTACCATCCATTGACATGATGTTATCCCATTTTTCTTGCTCTTGTTTTACATGGTTATCGAAAACAGTTGAAGAAATGGAATCTGTACCTTTTTTAAGTCCCTTGATGTAATTAACTGCATTTGGACCAGCAACCATACCACCGTAAATAGCTGATAATAGGGAGTTAGCACCTAAGCGGTTTGCTCCGTGCTGTGAAAAATCACACTCTCCTGCAGCAAATAATCCAGGGATATTCGTTTGTTGATGATCATCAACCCATAATCCACCCATTGAGTAGTGAACTGCAGGGAAGATTTTCATTGGAACTTTACGTGGATCATCACCCATGAATTTTTCATAGATCTCAATAATTCCACCTAATTTAATATCAAGTTCTTTTGGATCTTTATGAGAAAGATCTAGATAAACCATGTTTTCACCATTGATACCTAGTTTCATATCTACACATACATGGAAAATTTCACGTGTTGCAATATCACGAGGAACTAAGTTTCCGTATGCAGGATATTTCTCTTCTAAGAAGTACCAAGGCTTTCCATCTTTATATGTCCATACTCGTCCACCTTCACCACGAGCGGATTCACTCATTAGACGAAGTTTGTCGTCTCCAGGAATTGCTGTTGGGTGGATTTGGATAAATTCACCGTTCGCATAATATGCACCTTGTTGGTACACGATTGATGCAGCAGATCCAGTGTTGATAACTGAGTTTGTAGTTTTACCAAAAATAATTCCAGGGCCTCCAGATGCCATAATAACAGCATCAGCAGGGAATGATTTAATTTCCATTGATTGAAGATTTTGCGCTACGACACCACGACAAATTCCTTCGTCATCTTGGATAATTCCTAAGAATTCCCAACCTTCGTATTTTGTAACTAATCCTGCTACTTCGTGACGTCGAACTTGCTCATCTAATGCATAAAGCAATTGTTGACCAGTTGTTGCACCAGCGAATGCAGTACGATGGTGTTGAGTTCCCCCGAAACGACGGAAATCAAGTAAACCTTCTGGTGTACGGTTAAACATAACACCCATACGGTCCATTAAGTGAATAATTCCAGGTGCTGCTTCACACATCGCCTTAACTGGCTTTTGGTTAGCTAAGAAGTCTCCACCATATACTGTATCATCAAAGTGGATCCACGGAGAATCCCCTTCACCTTTTGTATTAACTGCACCGTTTATCCCACCTTGTGCACAAACAGAGTGAGATCGTTTTACAGGTACGAGTGAAAATAAATCAACTTGTGTTCCTTCTTCAGCAGCCTTGATGGTAGCCATTAACCCAGCTAGTCCACCACCAACTACGATAACTTTTCCTTTACTCAAAGTTACTCACTCCCCAATAAAGAGATCGTTCAAATGTCATACTAGTGAACGGTCAAATTTTAAAAGATCAATTACGCATTGACATATTTGCGCTCGATTTTATCGAGCTTACTTGAAAGTTTTCTTTGAAAAATTAAACGAATGCAAGGATTGTAGACACACCTACGTATGTTAACGCTACAAAAATAATCATTGTTACATATGTTGCAATTTTTTGAGAACGAGGAGTTACCGTTAATCCCCAACTTACTGCAAATGACCAAAGACCATTAGCAAAGTGGAAGATGGTAGAGATTATCCCAACTAGGTAGAATGTAATCATCCAAGGTGAACTCAAGATATTCTCCATCATATTAAAGTTAACTTCCGCACCAAGAGCTGCGGCAATTCTCGTTTCCCATACATGCCATGCAACAAAAATTAGAGTAATTATACCGGACACACGTTGTAGTGCGAACATCCAGTTACGGAAAAAGCTATAATTGCTCACATTGTTTTTTGCTGTAAAGGCAATATAGAGACCGTAAATTGCATGAAATAATAATGGTAAATAAATAACAAAAATTTCTAAGAAAAGTTTAAACGGAAGACTTTCCATAAAGTGAGTAGCACCGTTATAAACCTCTTCTCCTCTTGTCGCAAAATTATTCACAACTAAATGCATCACTAAAAATAAACCTACAGGAATTACACCTAATAATGAATGAAGTCTGCGATTTAAAAATTCACGATTACCAGCCATACTTTAACCCCCCTTAGTAATTAAACGTGCCCACATGGCACTCCGTTATAATGTTTCATCCTGTATAATTATGTAAAAGGACGATATAAAAACTGACAACTGAAAACCTTTGCAGGAATCTACAAATTTATTTATTGTAGATAAATAGACAAATACTGCAACTGATTTTCTTTTATCAGTATAATGTAACAAATTCATTTTACTCCCATAAAGCAAGAGCGTCAAGGAAACAAGTCCACAATTTATTCATAAAAATAATAATAATTGTACACATATGATTGTAGTCATACGAAATAAAAATCAAATCTCCCTGACAAAAAGAAACAAAAAAATTCATGTTTTTCTTATACCCTCATGTTATATAATAAAGAATGGAGAAAGAGGGGAATGCAGTGAAGAACGTTAACATCAATGAACAAAATGTAAATACAAGTGAACAGTCTGTTCCCGTATTTGGGTACGAACTATTACGAGAAATTTTAATTCCTGATATTCTCGGGAAAGAAACGCCACAGATTCTATATTGGGCTGGAAAAAATCTTGCCCGAAAATTCCCCTTACCTACGACGGAAGAAATCATTTCATTCTTTCACGATGCTGGATGGGGAGACCTTAAGGTAGAACGTTTGGATAAAAACTCCATTGAATTTCATTTGGAGGGTTCGATCGTAACTACTCGCTTTAAACGGAAAGATATTTGTACATTCCAGCTTGAATCTGGCTTTCTTGCCCAACAAATTCAACAACAGAAAAATCGAATCACCGAAAGCTTTGAACAACAAAAAAGAAGAGCACAAAAAATAATATTCACGGTAAAATGGGACCCAAAAGACATCACCGAAGAATAAAAGCCTGCACATTTCGTGCAGTTTTTTTATTAGGCTGTTTTCGCAAACTTTGTTGTTTTTATATCGTTGACTTCCGCTTCAGGTGGACGCTTTTCGCGGGCGTGGCTTGAGCCTCCTCAACGAAATGTGGAGGCGGCTTGCACAGAAACGAGTAAATTGGCCGACTAAAGCGCCACGTCCTGTGCGTCGGAGACTACGACAAAGAGGCGTATTTTGCCTCTGAGGGAGGAGTTGAAATTTCTCAGTTTCTAGCCGCTGAAACCGGACACGTCGCTACCGCTCCTGCGGGGTCTCAAGTCTCACGCTTTTCCCGCTGGACATTGAATTTGCTTCTTTGAAATAACCCACGCACGAAGAAATTGTGAATACATTTTCAAGGAGTCCCCACCTTACGCTCTAATCAACTAGTTTTGCCTTTATTATCAGAAAGCAATAATCTTTTTTAGAAAAGAGCCTTCTATTTAAAAAAAAGGGTGTCCAAATTCCTTTGAACCACCCATTTAACTAAAATTATAGTTTGACTTTCGCTCTTTCTTCTTCAACAGCAGCTAAATTAAATGAATCATGCAAAGCTTCAACTGCTCGAACCATATTGCCTTGTTCAAGAACTGTAGATACTTTAATTTCAGATGTACTTACCATTTTTACTTCAATATTTTCATTTGCAAGCACTTGGAACATATCAGCGGCTACACCTGGGTTTGAAACCATTCCAGAACCTACAATTGAAACCTTTGCTAATCTATCCTCATGTTCGATACTTTCATATTTCAATAAATCCTTGTTATTTTCTAAAACAGCAAGTGTGTCACGTAAATCAGGTGTTTTTACGGAGAATGAAATATTTGTATGATTATGATCTGTCATATTTTGAATAATGATATCTACATTTAAACCATTTTTTGCTAGTGTGCCAAATATAGTTGATAGTGTGTGCAATTCATTTGGTAAACCTGATACTGTTACCCTTGTAATTTGGTCTTCAAAAGCAATTCCCCTAACAACAAGATTCTTTTCCATTGAAACTTCCTCCTCAATAATGGTTCCATTTTCTAGCTCTAAGCTTGAACGAACTTCAAGCGGCAATTCGAAGTTTTTCGCAAATTCCACTGCACGTGGGTGAAGTACTCCAGCACCAAGATTTGCAAGCTCCAGCATTTCATCATAAGAAATGGAATGAAGTTTTCGTGCAGTTGGAACTACGCGAGGATCAGTTGTGTATACACCTGTTACATCTGTGTAGATGTCACATTTATCCGCCTTTAACGCCGCTGCAAGTGCGACAGCAGTTGTATCGGAACCTCCACGACCAAGAGTAGTAATGTCTCCTGAACTGCTGACTCCTTGGAATCCAGCAACGACAACGATTTTTCCTTCTTTTAAGCTTTTATATACTCTTGATACCTCAATGTTTTCAATTCGGGCATTGCTATGTATTGCCTCTGTTTCAATACCAGCCTGCCAGCCTGTATACGAAACGGATTCATACCCTTTTTCTTGTAAAGCCATAGATAATAATGCAATTGTTACTTGTTCACCTGTACTTAACAACATATCCATCTCGCGCTTACTTGGCGCGCTTGTAATTTCATTAGCTAAGCTTACTAGCTGATCGGTTGTCTTCCCCATTGCCGAAACAACAACAACAACTTGATTTCCCGCTTGCACCTCTTGAATAACTCGACTTGCAACATTTTTAATTCTATCTGGTGACCCAACAGAGGTGCCTCCAAACTTTTGAACGATGATCCCCATGCCCTCAACCCTCTCTTAGAATAATAAAAAACAGCAATGAGAGATTCTCATTGCTGTGATATACGTAAACGTACTACGTGTCACTTCGTGAGATAGCCCTCCAAGATTCATCCATCTTGACAATCCTATGTCTCTTAAACATAAGACCAGCATAAAAAAGTATGAGCCTTTTTACACTTCGGCGAACTTTCCTTTTTGCAATGATCATTAGGGCTCATACCCCTCCAATTGCATACTGATAAAGATCGCACCTCTATCTTCACTTCAACGTATTGAAGTGTAATATTATATTATTAAGCATTATATCAGACTATTTTTATAATAGCAACGACTATTCTTTTAATTTTTCGTAAATTGCTTCAGCTGTTGGTCTAGGAATATTAGCTTTTAGGATATCCTCAACACTTGCTTCTCTCAACTTCTTGATAGAACCAAAGTGCTTTAATAGTGCTTTTTTACGTTTTTCCCCAACTCCAGGAATATCGTCGAGCACAGATTGAAATGCGTTTTTTCCACGGATTTGACGATGGAAGGTAATCGCAAAACGGTGAACCTCATCTTGAATTCGTTGTAGAAGATAAAATTCCTGACTATTTCTAGGTAGTTCTACAATCTCAGGTGGGTCTCCAATTAAGAGCTCGGACGTTCTGTGTTTATCATCCTTTGCAAGTCCTGCTAGTGGAATTTCTAAACCTAATTCATTTTCAAGAATATCCCTTACTGCAGCAAGATGACCTTTACCTCCGTCAATAATGATTAAATCTGGCAATGGAAGGTTCTCTTTTAATGCACGGCTATATCTCCTCCGAACAACCTCCCTCATCGATTCATAATCATCCGGACCTTGAACTGACTTAATTTTGTACTTTCGATATTCTTTTTTGTCAGGTTTTCCATCAGTAAACACAATCATGGCAGAAACAGGATCTGTTCCTTGAATATTTGAATTATCAAATGCTTCGATTCGATGAGGTGTATAAATCCCTAACTTCTGTCCTAAATTTTCAACAGCCTTAATTGTACGTTCTTCATCTCGTTCAATTAAAGCGAATTTTTCCTTTAGCGCAATTTTTGCATTTTTAGTAGCTAGGTCAATTAATTGTTTTTTCTTCCCTCTACTAGGCTGTTGAACAGCTACTTCTAATAATTGCTCAACAATGTGACGGTCTATCGAACTAGGAAGCAACACTTCCTTTGGTTTAAAATGATTATCTTTTAAATAAAATTGACCAAGGTAGGTTAAGAAGTCTTGTTCAGGCTCGTTATAAAAAGGAAATAAAGAAACATCCCGCTCTATTAATTTTCCTTGACGGATAAAAAAGACTTGAACACACATCCACCCCTTATCATAGGAATAACCAAATACATCACGATCAATAAAGTCTGTCATTGTCATCTTTTGCTTTTCCATTGTCGTTTCAATATTTGAGATTTGGTCACGGTATTCTTTTGCTCTCTCAAAATCGAGTTCTTCAGAGGCCTTTAACATTTTTTCAGTCAACTCGCCTTTGATTTCTTTATATCCACCATTTAAAAAGCGGATAATATCGTCTACCATTTTTTTATTGGTTTCATCGGTAACATCATTGACACAAGGGGCTAGACATTGACCGATATGATAATATAAACAAACCTTATCTGGTAATGTTGAACATTTTCTTAAAGGATATATCCGGTCTAATAGTTTTTTTGTTTCAGTTGCTGCTTGTACATTAGGATATGGTCCAAAATATTTTCCCTTATCCTTTTTTACTTTTCGAGTAATCAATAAGCGTGGATGTTTTTCAGCAGTAATTTTGATAAAAGGATACGTCTTGTCATCCTTTAACATGATATTGTATTTTGGATCATATTTTTTAATAAGATTGATCTCAAGAAGAAGTGCTTCAATATTTGAAGAAGTTACAATATACTCAAAGTCCTCAATCTCATTGACAAGCCTTAAGGTTTTACCATCGTGTGACCCTGTAAAATAAGATCGAACACGGTTTTTCAACACTTTCGCTTTACCCACATATATTACAGTACCTTGCCTGTCTTTCATTAAGTAACAACCAGGCTGGTCTGGTAAAATCGATAATTTTTCCTTAAGATGATCGTGCATAGTAATCACTCCATCTACTATAAAATCAATTCGTCTAAGTAATCTTTTCTTTTATTTTGACGTATCTTATATTGTAACATTTTTACGAAGAAGTTGTACGAGTAAAAATAGGAAGTCACTTAGAAATGAGTTCAAACAAAAAAAACAGCCTATTAAGGCTGTTTAAAATTTGGATTAATAGTGGTTTGCAAGTCTGTCAGCAAGAGCTTCTTTTGGTTGGTAACCGACTACTTTATCTACAACTTCACCGTTTTTAATTACAAGTAAAGTTGGGATGCTCATTACGCCAAACTTCGCTGCAGTTTCTTGGTTTTCATCTACATCGAGTTTCACGATTTTCACTTTGTCACCAATCTCAGTGTCTAATTCTTCTAGTACTGGAGCAATCATTTTACATGGTCCGCACCAAGGTGCCCAGAAGTCTGCAAGTACTAATCCATCTTTTGTTTCTGAATCGAAATTTTGGTCTGTTACATTTGTAATAGCCATTTTAACCCCTCCTAATAAGTAACAACATTGAAATTCTACCAAGAGTATACCATCTGAGATGTCATTTTACGAATGTTTTGCTTCAAAAAAAACAGTTAACTAATTTAGAAATGATAAGATTAAACACTGTACTTCATACATAGTCATCTTCCCCAACTTTTTAAGCTGTTATGTATGTAAATTAATAGAGGTTATAGACATTAATTTTAAATGTAGCATATAAAAAAAGACGTCCAGAAGGACGTCTTTTTGCGTATTGCGGCGAGGACAGCACTCCACATAGTGCCTTGCCAAAAGGCGTGTCAACTCGACTTATGCAATTCAGCTCATCGCTTGATTAGTATACCATAAATTTTTCAAAGGTAAAATGGAAAAATCTCTATAAATTAATTTGACAACCTATTATGCATTTACTTTTAGTTTTTTGAACTCTTCAGTAAGCATTGGAACTACATCAAATAAGTCACCAACGATTCCATAGTCTGCAACCTTGAAGATGTTTGCTTCAGGGTCTTTGTTGATGGCTACGATTACTTTCGAGTTAGACATTCCTGCTAAGTGCTGGATTGCTCCTGAGATCCCACAAGCAATATATAGGTCTGGCGTAACAACCTTACCTGTTTGACCAATTTGTAGGGAGTAGTCACAATAATCAGCATCACATGCTCCACGCGATGCACCTACAGCACCACCAAGAACATTCGCTAATTCTTTTAATGGTTCAAAACCATCTGCACTCTTTACCCCACGGCCACCTGCAATTACAACTTTCGCTTCGGATAAATCTACACCTTCAGTTGCCTTACGCACAACTTCTTTTACAATTGTTCGTAAATCTTTAATTTCAACAGATAGTGATGAAACTTCACCAGTTCGTGATTCGTCTTTTTCAAGTGGTGTAATATTGTTAGGACGTACGGTTGCAAAGATTAAACCATCTGTCACAATTTTCTTTTCAAATGCTTTTCCTGAATAGATTGGACGAGTAAAGACAATATTTCCACCTGCAGCCTCAATTGCTGTTACGTCTGAGATTAGACCAGAATTCAATTTACTCGCAATTTTAGGTGAAAGGTCTTTACCTAATGATGTGTGACCAAAAACTAAAGCTTCTGGTGACTCAGCATCAATTGCTGCAAGAATGGCTTGTGAGAAGCCGTCTGGTGTATATGATGCTAATTTTGCATCTTCAACCGTTACAACTCGGTCTGCTCCGTAATGAATTAAATCATTTGTTAGCGCACCTACAGATTCACCAACTAACACGGCTACAACCTCGCCGCCTTCTGCTACAATTTTACCCGCTGCAATTGCTTCAAAAGATACGTTTCGTAAAGCACCATCACGTGTTTCTCCTAGAACTACTACTTTTCTTGACATTATGCGTAACCCCCTAGATTCGCCTTAGTAAAATTTTGAAATCGCATACAAGATTACCCGAAAACTTATACCACCTTAGCTTCGTTATGAAGGAGTGAAACTAACTCTTTTACCTGATCTTCTAAATCGCCTTCAAGTACACGTCCAGCCTCTTTTTTTGGTGGAAGATAGATTTCAATTGTTTTTGTTTTTGCTTGTACATCATCTTCTTCCAAATCTAGATCATCTAACTCAAGCTCATCAAGCGGCTTTTTCTTCGCTTTCATTATTCCAGGTAAAGATGGATAGCGTGGTTCATTCAACCCTTGTTGACATGTAACAAGTAATGGTAAAGTCGTTTCAATAACTTCAGAGTCACCCTCAACGTCTCTTACTACTGTTACTGTAGAACCATCGATATCAAGTTTTGTAATTGTCGTTACATAAGGAATATCTAGAATTTCTGCTACACGCGGGCCAACTTGACCTGAACCACCATCAATTGCAACATTTCCGCCTAAAATAATATCGGCTTCTTTATCTTTTAGGTATTCAGCCAAAATTTTTGCAGTTGTGAACTGGTCTCCTTCTTCTAGTTCATCTTCTGTATTAATCAAAACTGCTTTATCAGCACCCATTGCTAAAGCGGTGCGTAACTCTTTATCAGCTTCATCAGTTGTGGCAACTGTGACAACAGTTACTTCGCCACCATGCGCATCACGGAGTTGGATTGCTTCTTCAACCGCATATTCATCATAAGGGTTAATAATAAATTCAGCCCCATCTTCACTGATTTGTCCATTGCTTACTACAATTTTTTCTTCAGTATCAAATGTCCTTTTCAAAATAACAAAGATGTTCATGAGTTTCCCTCCTAAAGGTATTGTGCAATTTCTTGTAAACTATTAATTTTCTTCAAATCTAGTATTATTTCCCTTTAAATGTCGGCGAACGTTTTTCTATGAAGGCTGATATTCCTTCTTGTCCATCCTCTGAAATGAACATTTCTCCAAATAAAACCGCTTCTCTTTTGACAGTTTCTATATATTGTTCATTTTTCATTGAATTTAATAATTCAATGGTCGCTTGTATAGATAAAGGGCTTTTTTGAGCGATCTTCCTAGCAATTGTCATTGTTTCTTCGTGAAGATTTTCTTCCGGGAAAGCTTGATTTGCTAATCCGTACTGTACAGCCTCATCACCGCTAATTGGGTCACTTGTCCAAAGCATTTGAGCAGCTTTAGCAACACCAACATAGCGAGGCAAGCGTGCTGTCCCAGCAAATCCAGGGATTAGTCCAAGCTGTAGCTCAGGTAACCCGAGTTTTGCCTTATTGCTAACGAGGCGGAAATGGCAAGCCATTGCCAGTTCAAGACCGCCACCTAAGGCAGCACCGTGAATACTAGCTATAATAGGTTTTGGGAATCGTTCCATTCTTTCGAATAGAGATTGCCCTTGTCTTGCAAGATTTGAAAATTCTTCACCAGAGTTTATGGTTGTAAACTCTTTTATATCAGCCCCTGCAGAGAAAAAGCGACCTTCCCCATGGATTACTAGAACTCTTACATTATCATCCTTCTCAATGTCATCTAGTAAACTTGTAAGCTCTTTCAAAACAGCAGTTGATAATGCGTTCGCTGGAGGTCGATTAATGCTAATAGTAGCAATGTACTCAGCAATCTTTACTTTAAAAAACTCCATCTGCATCCTCCTAATTAAGAATATGTATGTAACACACCTCAATCAAATGCGCCTCGGCGTATTTGAGCCCGATTTTTAGGTCCACAGGAAGTGGGTCATTAAGACGTTGCCACAGGATGTGCGTTGTTCTTAGTCTTTAAACTTATTTTATTGCTCGAAAAGTTTCGTTTGAAAAATCGTGGCATCAGCCGGAGGCTTTAACTTTATTCAGCCAAGGTTTGACTCCTCAATTAGATTGTTTACCCTTTTACACTATGCTACCACTTAAAATGTTATGAGAAACCCGCTGAATAAAGTTAAAAATTACTAGATGTGTGTCAATCCACAACCATTTACTAATAGAGCATGGACTTCTTTTGCCAAGGATGGCAAGTCATATTTTTGTTCGTTCATGACCCAAGTGGTTGCAGTTTCATCGATTGAGCCGAATATCATCTGTCTTGCTAAACGGACATCCAGGGCTGGATTAAACTCACCATTTTCTTTCCCAAATTGAATGATGGAATCGATGGTTCCTAAATACCCTTTAAGTACTTCATTAATCCGATGACGTAATTCTTTATTTGATTGTCTTAATTCAAGCTGAGTTACGGTTGCAAGATGATGATCAGCTGCTAAAAGTTCGAAATGTTTTTCTACCAATGTTAATAACTTCTCTGCCGCACTCGATTTTCCTGCTATTTCAGCTTCAATTTTTTCAATAAATTCGCCCATTTTTTCGTGGAATAAAGATACAAGAATATCTTCTTTGTTTTTAAAATATAGATATATTGTTCCGTCTGCCACGCCTGCTTGCTTAGCAATTCTTGAGACTTGAGATTGATGATACCCATTCTCCGCGATAACAACTACCGCTGCGTCTATGATTTGCTTATATTTTGGTTTTGTATTTTTCAAGTTCTTACGTCCTTTCAGAAAAATGAATGAATAGTCATTCATATTTCTATAATAAAACCTAATCAATATACTGTCAAGATTATCTTCTTAATTTCTCATTTGCTCTATTAAGGGAAAGAAAAAGAGCCACAGGCTCATATCATGGCTCCTCACTGATGTTAACGCTAATGATGTATTTAGAGCTGATCGATCCTACTTTGCTTAATTTATTTTTGTTAGTTTTTCCTTTTCCTCTTCAACTAATACCCTGCGCAAAACTTTGCCTACAATGGTCTTCGGTAATTCTTTTCTAAATTCATATACTCTTGGAACTTTATATGCTGCTAAATGTTTTCGACAATGTTTATCAAGCTCTTCCTCTGTGAGTTGTTGGCCATCTTTTAAGACGACATAAGCCTTAACCGTTTCCCCACGATACGGATCTGGAATCCCTGCGACGACAGCCTCTTGTACTTTTTCGTGTTCGAACAATACTTCCTCAATTTCTCTGGGATAAACATTAAATCCGCCAGCAATTATCATATCTTTTTTGCGGTCCACCACATAGAAATATCCATCTTCATCCATGTAGCCTAAGTCTCCTGTTAATAACCAACCATCACGTAATGTATTTTCAGTTTCTTCAGGCTTATTCCAATATCCTTTCATAACTTGAGGACCTTTTACGACGATTTCTCCAATTTCCCCTATATCTGCAGGTTCACCTGTTTCCATTGAAAGCACCGTAGCATCTGTATCCGGCCATGGTAATCCAATACTTCCATTCACGCGATGTCCCCAAATTAAATTAGCATGTGTTACAGGGGAAGCTTCCGATAAACCATATCCTTCTACAAGCTTTCCACCAGTCACTTTTTCAAATTGTTCTTGTACTTCAAGTGGCAAAGCCGCCGAACCACTTATACAAGACTCAATCGAAGATAAATCATATTTCATTAGGTCAGGATGATTCAACAGACCAATGTACATAGTTGGTGCACCTGGAAACAGGGTTGGCTTCTGTTTATGAATCGTTTTCAGTGTATCTCCTGCGTTGAATTTCGGCATAAGGATCATTTTTGCAGCCATCATAATGGATAAGTTTAATACGGTTGTCATTCCGTACACATGGAAAAATGGCAGAATGGCTAAAATGGATTCTTCTCCTTTATTACATTTATACATCCATTTTGAACACATTATCGTATTAGCAACTAAATTTCGATGTGTTAGCATTACTCCTTTTGGAAATCCTGTTGTTCCACCTGTATATTGTAACAAGGCAAGGTCTTCGACTGGGTCAATGTCAATATCGATTTCTTTAGCTTCAGATGTGTTTATGATTTCCCTTAGTAAATGATTTGTTCCTTCATGTTCCACTTTGACTACAATACCATATTGTTTCTTTTGGATAAAAGGATAAATCAAATTTTTTGGGAATGGGAGATAATCTTTAATTTCGGTTACAATAACATGTTCAAGTTCTGTTAGCGCTTTCACTTTTGAGACACGCGGAAAAAGAATATCTAATGTAATAATCGCTTTTGAACCTGAATCCTTTAAATGATATTCTAGTTCTCTTTCTGTATACAATGGATTTGTTTGTACCACGATTGCACCTGAAAACAGGACACCATAATAAGCAATTACACCTTGTGGGCAGTTTGGCAACATAATGGCAACTCGGTCACCTTTTTTGATGCCTTGAGACACTAAATAGTTTGCAAGTTTTAAAGATTCTTCATACACTTGTGAAAAAGTTAATTCTTTTCCTTGAAAATGAACAGCGATTTTTTGAGGAAATTCACTAGCAGTTCTTTTCAAATATGCTTGAATCGGGATGTTTTCATACTCGAGCTGATGCGGAATTTCCTCAGGATAATTTGCTAACCACGGCCTTTCTAACTCCATCTAATAACCTCCCTTTAAATCATTCTAAAGAATACGAAGACGTATCCAAAGACCAGTTTGAATTTTCAAACCATTTATATTCATTATATTATATAGAATATTCGGTGACAATTAGATTCATGAATTGTTGCGGAAGTTTATGTCGTTTTACGACAAATTACCAAATGACAAATAAAAAAGGCTGTTGGTTAATTCCCAACAGCTCATTATCTTATAACACTAAATAAAGGATACCAACAATAACAAATACTCCACTTACAACTAACAGTATTTTAGCTAGCTTTTCCATATTAAAAACCACCATTTCCAATCCCTGCGCCGATTACATATGAGAGTCCCACCGATATAATCATGGATATAAATCCTACTGCGCGATTATCTTGTTGTATTTCAACATCTATGTCGAATTTCGGGGTTAAGAATTCAAAAATAAAATAGCCAATTAGAAGAAGGAAGAATCCAAATACTCCCCAGCCAATCATGACAAATAATGTATCGTGGTTTTGGATGGAATAGCGGAATATATTTGCAATCCCGAAAATTTTCCCTCCGGTTGCCATTGCGACTGAGAGATTTCCTTTTTGGATTTCTTCCCAATTTTTGTATTTGGTGACCAATTCAAATATGGCCATAAACAGAACTAAACACAGAATAACAACACTGTAATTAGCAGCCGTTAACACAAATTCATTATCCCAAAATTGATCCATTATCTTCTCTCCCTGTTAGAGATTACATTTCTTTGCAAATTTATTTTAATTCTACTACTGTAACGCCTGTTCCACCTTCTCCGGCTTCCCCAAATCTTGTAGATTTTACGGAGCGGTGATTTTTCAAGTATTCTTGAACTCCTTGACGCAAAGCACCTGTTCCTTTTCCATGGATAATAGATACACGTGGATAACCTGCAAGTAAAGCATCATCGATGTATTTTTCCACTCGAACCAAAGCGTTTTCGTATCGTTCACCTCGTAAGTCTAATTCTAGACTTACGTGATAATCTCTACCCCTTACTGTCGCTAGTGGCTTAGTTTCTACTGGTTTCGGACTGCTAACAAACTCGAGGTCTTTTTCTTTAACCTTCATTTTTAAGATCCCAATTTGAACCTGCCATTCGTTATTACCTGCCTTATCGATTAAATGGCCCTTTTGGTTTAAGCTAATTACCTTTACTTCATCACCAGGTACGAAATTTCTTTTTGCTTTAGTTGAAACAGATTGTTTATTCGTCTTGTTCGAAAGTTGAGGTACTGCATTTTCCAAACGCTTTTTCGCATCTATCAATTGATGTTCCTTAACAAGGGTTTGTTGTTCAAGCTTCATTTTACGTAAATCTCGAATGACTTCTTCTGCTTCGCTCGTTGCACTTTTGATTGTTTCAGCTGCTTTTTGTTCCGCTTTTTCATATAGTTTGTTACGTTGTTCATTAAATTCAATGATTTGCTCTTGAAGTTGTTTATGAAGTTTCTCTGCCTGTCTTCGGATATCTTCAGCTTCCTCAAGCTCCTGTTCAGCATCCTTTTTACTTTTCTCCAAGGAGGCGATCATATTTTCGACCGTATTCGTTTCAGAACTAATATGATTTTTGGCAGTGTGAATAATGCTATCAGATAACCCCAATCGTTTTGAAATTTCAAATGCATTACTTCGTCCAGGAACTCCGATTAAAAGCTTATATGTTGGACTTAAGGTTTCGATATCAAATTCGACACTTGCATTGATTACTCCTTCTCTGTTGTATCCATACGCTTTTAACTCTGGGTAATGGGTTGTAGCAATAACTCTTGCACCTCTACTATACACTTCATCAAGAATTGAAATAGCAAGGGCAGCCCCTTCTTGAGGGTCAGTTCCTGCTCCTAGTTCATCGAAAAGAACTAAACTGTTTTCGTCAACTTGTTTTAAAATATCTACAATGTTAACCATGTGGGAAGAAAACGTACTTAAGCTTTGTTCAATAGATTGCTCATCACCAATATCAGCGTATACCGATTCAAATACAGCAATCTCTGACTCTTCCTGTGCCGGTATTTGTAGGCCCGCTTGAGCCATAATCGTTAATAACCCGATTGTTTTTAATGTGACTGTTTTTCCCCCTGTATTTGGACCCGTGATCACAATAGAAGTGTAGTCTTTGCCAAGCTCAATATCATTTGGCACTACTTCTTGTGGGTCAATTAGAGGATGACGACCTTTTTTAATAAACACATAGCCATTCCCGTTGATTTTCGGCTTTGTCCCCTTTACCTTTTTACTGTAGCTCGCTTTTGTGAACATAAAATCAAGTTCCCCAAGCGTGTCCACATTTTGATAGAGTGGCTCATATTCCTCTGCTACTGCATTTGAAAGTTCTAGTAAAATACGGTCAATTTCTTGTTTTTCTCTAACCCTAGCTTCCTGTAATACATTGTTAAGGTCAACCACTGATTGTGGTTCAATAAACAATGTAGCCCCCGAAGAGGATTGGTCATGAACGATTCCACCGTAAGTCCCACGGTATTCCTGTTTAACGGGAATTACGTAACGATCATTACGAATTGTAATGATTGCATCTGAAAGTGTTTTTTGAGCGGAAGAAGAGCGAATAATATGTTCTAGCTTCTCCCTAATTCTCGCTTCACTGCTACGAAGTTGGGTGCGAATTCCACGCAATTTGTCACTCGCTCCATCCATGACAACTCCATTATCATCGATGCAGTTTTTTATTTTTTGTTCTAGTTCAAATAAAGGGGTAATACGTTCAACTAATTCACCGAGAATCGGAACTTCGATCGCGTCCTCAATCATGCCTTCAACAAACTTCTTCATTTGTCTACCAGCATAGATAGTGCCTGCAATGTCTAAGAGCTCCATTGTATTTAAGCCACCGCCAATGCTTGCGCGCTTAACCGCCGCTCGGATATCCGTTAATCCCCCAAGAGGAACATTTCCTTTTAACCGTAATACCTTCGATGCTTCATCCGTTTGCTCTTGTAGAAAAACAACCTCCTCTACATTCGTAGAAGGAATCATTTGATCAACTTTTTCTCTTCCTAATGAGGATGAGACGTGCTGTTTTAGCAGTTCTTTCACTTTATCAAATTCTAAAACCTTTAAAACTCGTGGCTGCATGCTGTTACTCCCTTCTTGCTACCCACTACTTTAATATGGACGTATCTCCCTACAGGAGGAGAATAAATAGAATTATAAATTTCTTTTTAAATAAGCCAATAGTTCATCCTTTTCCCAGGTGTTAATAACACTTTCTTTTTTGATCCAACCTTTTGTTGCAGCAGAAATGCCATAACCCATATCTTCTAGCATGTCTATATTATGTGCATCTGTGTTAATCACTAGTTTGACACCTGCATCTTGTGCCTTTCTAATATAATCTGAAGAAAGGTCCAATCTATTCAAGTTCGCATTTAATTCCAAAGCTGTATTCGTTTCTTTGGCTAGCTCAATTAGCATATCAACGTCTACGTCATATCCTTTTCTGCGCCCAAGTATTCTTCCAGTAGGGTGTGCGATGATATCAACATGAAGGTTTTCTAATGCTGTTTTTAAGCGTTGCATGATTTTCTCCCTTGGTTGTGAAAAGCTTGAATGAATGGATGCAATTACAACATCTACTTCTCGAATAAGTTCATCATCATAATCTAGTCTACCATCAGGAAGGATGTCCATTTCAACACCTGTAAAAATCATAAAATCATCATATTTTTCATTTAATCGTTTTATTTCTTTGTGTTGTTCTATTAATCGCTCGGGGGTAAGCCCGTTTGCAACACGAAGATATTGTGAATGGTCTGTTATAGCCATATAGCGGTAGCCTTTTTTCCTGCATGCTTCGACCATTTCTTCAATCGTGAAAGCCCCGTCACTCCATGATGTGTGCATATGGAGGTCGCCTTTTATATCTTCAAGTCGTATGTGTTCAACTTTCTGTTGAAAGGCTTCTACCTCTGAGCCATCTTCTCTTAGCTCTGGCGGGATAAAGGTGAGTCCGAAATATTGATAAAACTCTTCTTCCGTTTCAAAAGTTTTCATTTCACCTGTTTCACTATTTTCAACGCCATATTCACTTATTTTTTCACCACGGTCTTTTGCCAATTGCCGCATCCTCACATTATGATCTTTACTGCCTGTAAAATGATGAAGGGTAGTTGCAAATTCATGTGGTTTCACAAGACGAAAATCAACCGAAATATCATAACTATACGAAATTTGAACGGAAACCTTTGTATCTCCGCTTGCAATGACACCACTTATGCCATTAAGACTTAATAGTTGTTCCCGTACTTTTTCAGGTTCATTTGTTGCAATAATGAAATCAAGGTCCTTTATCGTTTCTCTCATTCTGCGCAGACTACCTGCTCGAGAGAAAGTTGAGATTCCGTCCATCTTACTTAATTGTTCCTCGATTTCTTCAGCGAGCGCTAGCATGAGAGCAATTGGCAAGCGCTCTGGTCGTTTGCCATATTCCTCGATGGAAGCGAGTATTTTTTCTTCTGTTTTCTTACCAAAACCTGCAAGATTTTGAATTTTTTCGTTTAAGCATGCTTGTTTTAACATTTCCATATCTTCAATAGCCAGTTCTTGATAAAGCTTAGCTATTTTTTTGCCGCCAAGACCTGGCAGGTCTAACAAAGGGATGAGTCCTTCTGGCACTTTTTCTTTTAATTCAGTTAGTACGTTTGAGCTGCCAGTTTCTATGTACTCTGTAATCACAGCTGCGGTTCCTTTTCCTATACCAGGGAGTGTTGTGAAGTCTTCAATGGTAGATAAACTTCGATCATCATTTTCCAATGCAGCTGCTGCTTTACGAAAAGCTGAAATTTTAAATGGGTTATCCCCTTTTAGCTCCATATATATTGCAATTGTCTCTAATAGACGGATTACATCTTTTTTATTAATAGTCACTGTTAGCACCTACCTATCATTCCATACGATTAACTATCCAAAATGATACAGATTTTTTGCAAAAAAGTCACTTAATGTATCAGCTTTTTCATTTTTGACAAAAAAAACTCCTCTAACTAAATAGAGGAGTCAGTTACTAATTACTTGTCAAATCCACATGTCCTTAATTTTTCCAGTGAAGAATGGTGTGTGTTGTACGATCATTTTCGCCATAAATGAATCATTGAGATTAGACTGAACCATTTCAACTGGTAGTAAAGCTCCGATATAAAGCACAATAAAAACAATGAGGTATACCTCAACAAATCCTAGTAGGCCGCCAGCCCACCCGTTAATTTGTTTTAAAATTGGTAGATTTGCAAGGAAATCTAACATCGATCCTATAATCTGCCATAGGAACTTTGTAACAAAGAAAATAATTGCAAAAGCAATAGCACGATAATAAGACGTTTCTAAATTTGTACTTTCAAATAAAAATTTCATTGTCTCGGCGTCGCCGAATGATGGATATGGAATCCATAATACTAATTTTGGCATAAGTTCATCATAATAGAGATATGCGACGATAAATGCAACAATAAAGCCAGTAAGATGAACGATTTGAAGGATAAACCCTCTTCTTAAACCAACTAAGAATCCCATTAAGAGGATAATAATCAAAACTAAATCGAACATATCACTTCAATCCTTTTCATTTTTTGCTTGTTCTAAGAGTTTTTCAAGGTTTTCATAGTCTTCTTTTAACTTTAGATGTTCATGAACAATATTAACTGCTGTTAATACTGCTAGTTTATTAATATCAAGTGTCGGGTTTTTTCCGCTAATTTCTCTCATTTTATCATCGACAATTGAGGCCACAAGGCGAATATGACTTGTGCTCTCAGACCCGATAATTGAGTATTGCTGTCCATATATATCTACAGTGGTTCTTGTTTTTTGTGGCTGTGACAAGTATTTGGCCTCCATTCTAGTCAATCCTACAGATAATAATACCATGAACGTGATATTTATGGAAAGAAATCTCAACAAACGTTATGATAGAACATGTAGAATTTTATCCAAAAATAGTAGGAGATGTTATTTTTGTCTAATACTGTATTAAAATGTACCCTCGAAACGATAGAAAAAATGAAGACGGATTATAAAAGTCAATTGCAAGATAAGGTCCCACAGGGAGGATTATTTGTCGCCAAACTCCCTAGCTGTACAATTACAGCTTATAAATCTGGGAAAGTATTGTTTCAAGGAAATAGTGCTTTAAGTGAAGCTGCAAAATGGGACAGCTCTGTTACGTCCAGTAAAACGACCACAACTAACAAACCAGTTCCAAAGAATAGTGGCTTGCCAGCAAATATCGGAACATTATCAATGGTTGGTTCGGATGAAGTTGGGACAGGTGACTACTTTGGACCGATGACAGTCGTTGCTGCATTTGTTTCCAATGATAAGTTCGAGCTATTGAAGGAACTTGGGGTTAAAGATTCAAAGGATTTAAACGACAAACAAATTTGTGAGATTGCCGAATCGATTATTCATGTCATCCCTTATAGTCTGTTAATTTTACATAATGAAAAATACAATGAACTTCAAGCTAAAGGGATGACTCAAGGAAAGATGAAGGCCTTATTACATAACCAAGCAATCGCACATGTCTTGAAAAAAATTGCACCCTCCACACCCGATGGTATTCTAATCGATCAGTTCGCTGTTCCAGACGTGTATTTTAGACATCTTTCTGGTCAAAAGGAAATAATTAAGGATAAGGTTTATTTCAGCACAAAGGCTGAGGGCGTACACCTATCAGTCGCTGCTGCTTCAATTATCGCTCGTTATGCATTCATAAAAGAATTTGATAAATTAAGTGAGAAGTGCGGTTTGGAGTTAAAAAAAGGGGCCGGTGCTCAGGTTGATGTTGTTGCAGCTAAGCTAATAAAAAAGCATGGTGTTGGTGCACTGCGCACGTATACCAAACTACATTTTGCAAACACAGGAAAAGCGAAGAAAATAGCTGGGATATAAGATAAGAAAGGAGGGCAACTTTGGTCGACAAGCATAAGATGCCCCCAACCTTCCGAAATATTAGGCTTAGATCATAGAACCGACGACGTCTGAAGCTAGACAAATTAAAAATGGAGTGGGATAAAATACCCACTCCATTTTTTTATGAACGCAATGTTGCATCAAATTTCTCTGCAACTGCCTTTAGTACTTTTTCATGTGCTTTTGTTACTTCTTCCTCTGTTAGAGTACGTTCTGGATCAAAGTATTTGATCGAGTATGCAACTGATTTTTTACCAGGCTCCATACGCTCTCCTTCATATAGGTCAAAGATCGTAACATCGCGGAGTAACTTTCCACCCGCTTCAATAATGACCTGCTTCATATCACCTGCAGCAACTGAATTGTCCACGACAAGTGCGATGTCACGAGTCATTGATGGGTATCTTGGAATTGGCTGGTAGAGTATTTCTTCTACATCTGCTTCCAAGACATCCTTTAATGATAATTCAACCACATAAGTCGGTGTTAAATCTAAGTCTTTTTGGACATTTGGATGAATTTGACCAATAAATCCGATTTCCTTATTGTCTAATAATACAGTAGCTGTACGACCAGGATGCATATCTTCCACTCTTGCTTGAAGGAATGATGTTCTATTTCCAAGACCTAACTTTTCAAATAGACCTTCTACAATACCTTTAACCACATAGAAGTCCACTGCTTTTTTCTCACCCTGCCATGTTGGTGATAACCACGAACCTGTAAGAGCTATCGCAAGATGTTCTCTCTCTTCAGGTAGTTCCTGGCCAGGTCTAGTAATGAATACCGCACCAGTTTCATAAGTAGCTACACTGTCAATCTGGCGAGCGAGGTTATGTGAAACAACTTCTAATAAATGAGGAAGAAGACTAAGTCTTAAAAGACTACGTTCCTCGCTCATTGGCATTGCTAAACGTATAGGTTCGCTTTTTTCAAGTGCGTATTTAGTAACTTTTTCAGCACTAGTAAGTGAATATGTGGTGCTTTGATATAAGCCTACACCTTCTAGATATCTTCTAACTAAACGACGCTTAGCTTGGTAATCCGTTAATCTGCCAGGATTTGATTCGCCAACTGGGAGTGTTGTTGGTAGCTCATCATAAACGAATAACCGCGCAACTTCTTCGATTAAATCCTCTTCAATCGTAATGTCAGGTCTGCGAGTTGGTGCAGTAACATGGAACGTATTGTTATCCACAGTAAATGGGAATTGTAGGTTTGTAAAAATCTCTTCTACTTTTTCTTTTGTTATCTCAGTTCCTAACACTTTATTAATTCTCTCTAGTGAAACCGATACTTCTACAGGTTGAATATCAAGAGTATCCACTGCTACAACACCATCAAGAACCACACCGCCAGCAAGCTCTGCCATTAGCTCAGCAGCACGGTCAGCTGCTTCACGAGTACGATTTGCATCAATTCCTTTTTCAAAGCGAGCACTTGCCTCACTGCGTAATCCGTGATCCTTAGAAGACTTACGGATTGTACTTCCTGTAAAATAAGCAGACTCTATTAATACTGTTGTTGTGTCATTTTTTACTTCAGAATTTGCTCCACCCATTACACCTGCAAGGGCAACTGGCACCGTTCCATTTGTAATAACAAGGTGTTCGTTCGTTAATGTACGCTCTACATCGTCTAATGTTGTAATCTTTTCTCCGTTATTTGCACGTCTTACAAGAATTTCATTAGAGCCTAGTCGATCATAATCAAAGGCATGTAAAGGTTGGCCATATTCTAATAAAATATAATTTGTAATATCAACTACATTATTGTGTGGTCGAATTCCTTCTGCCATCAGGCGTGCTTGAAGCCACAATGGTGATGGACCGATTTTAACGTTCTTTATAACTCGCGCCACATATAATGGATTATCTTCCTTTGCATCAACAGCAATTGAAATATAATCCTCCGCTTTTTCCTCTGAGGTTATTACTTTTGGTTGTGGAAGTTTAACTTCTCTGCCTAGAATAGCTGCAACTTCATAAGCAACCCCCAACATGCTCATAGCATCAGAACGATTAGGTGTTAGTCCTAACTCAAGAACTTTGTCATCAAGATTTAGTTGGGCAATCGCGTCCGCTCCTGGCTCAACATCATGTGGAAATACAAAGATACCTTCTGAATATTCTTTTGAAACAAGTTTTGATTCAATGCCAAGCTCTTGTAGGGAACAAATCATACCATTTGATTCTTCACCTCGAAGCTTCGCCTTTTTGATTTTGAAGTTACCTGGAAGTACAGCTCCTACCTTTGCCACGACCACCTTTTGGCCTTTTGCAACATTTGGTGCACCACAAATAATTTGAACAGGTTCACCTTCACCTAAATCGACTTGACATTTATTTAATTTATCAGCATTGGGATGTTGCTCACATTCTAATACATGACCGACAACAATTCCGCTAATGCCTTCCCCTAAATGATCGACACCTTCAACTTCAATTCCACTTCTAGTGATTTTCTCTGCTAATTCTTCAGCAGTTACACCTGATAAATCAACGTATTCTTGTAACCATTTATATGAAACAAACATGTTTTTTCCCTCCTTAAGCCCGATTAAATTGTTTGATGAAACGATTATCATTTGTGTATAAATGACGAATATCATCAATTCCGTATTTTAACATTGCAATACGCTCTGGGCCCATTCCGAACGCGAAGCCTGTATATTTCTTTGAATCAAATCCAGACATTTCAAGTACATTTGGATGAACCATACCAGCACCTAAAATTTCAATCCAGCCTGTTTTCTTACAAACATTACAGCCATCTCCACCACATTTAAAGCATGAGATGTCCATCTCTACTGAAGGCTCAGTGAATGGGAAGAAGCTTGGACGTAGACGGATTTCACGATCTTCACCAAACATTTTCTTTGCAAACGTATTTAAAGTACCTTTAAGGTCACTCATACGAATGTTTTCATCCACAACCAATCCTTCAATTTGAGTGAATTGATGGGAATGTGTCGCATCATCGTTGTCTCGGCGGTATACTTTACCAGGACAGATGATTTTTACAGGTCCTTTTCCTTTATGCTTTTCCATTGTTCTTGCTTGAACAGGAGACGTTTGGGTACGAAGTAAAATATCCTCAGTGATGTAAAATGAATCCTGCATGTCCCTTGCTGGGTGGTCCTTCGGTAAATTTAAGGCCTCAAAATTGTAATAATCTTTCTCGACTTCTGGCCCCTCAGCGATTGAATAACCCATACCAAGGAAAAGATCTTCAATTTCTTCAATTACCTTAGTAAGTGGATGAGGTCCACCTACCTTAATCGGTCTTCCAGGTAAGGTCACATCGATTGTTTCAGAAGCAAGTCTTTTTTCAACTTCTTCTTTTTCAAGTAACTCCTGCTTTGCAGTTAATTTTTCAGTAATTTGCTCTCTTACTTCATTCACAAGCGCACCCATTTTAGGACGCTCTTCGGCAGAAAGCTTGCCCATCCCTCTTAGTACTTCAGTGATAGGTCCTTTTTTTCCTAAATACGCAACACGAATATCGTTTAATTCTTTAAGATTCGTTGAAGCTTCGACTTTTGCCAGAGCTTCTTCTTTCAGCTCAAGTAATCTTTCTTGCATTCATAATTCCTCCTTTTTTCTTAGAAAAGCACAAGGCGCCCCAATTCCAGCTAAAAGTATACACGTCCTGTGCATAGCACTGGAATCCTAGCCATCCTGGCATGGGCTTGTGACCTCGAGCCGATGGCGCCTGGAGCTAGACATCAAGACAAAATAAAAAACCTCAATCCCAAAAAAGGGACGAGGTTTAGATTCGTGGTACCACCCTTGTTAACAATTATCAAATACTAATTGTTCACTTCGTTTCGATAACGGCAAATGCCGGTACACCTTTACGTTTTGAATGACAAAACGGTCCCAGTGCCAACTCAAGAGGTGAATTCACTTTCTTCTTCTATAAAAATGCTTGCAGTCTCGGCATTTTCTCCCTAGATAGTGAGTGGAAAGTTACTGGTCTCTATCACTGTTTTTACGATATAAGGATGTTTAAAAAGTCACCAAATGATAAGCATCGACTTTTTAAAACACAGATTTTATGTAAGCATATAAATTATATTATACGTATCTTTGTTGTACAAATCAAACCCATTTTAATTCTTTTTTCGTATAAATGGGAGATAGAGAATAAAAAACATAAACAATGCGACTATTTCCAAGGATAAAATATACCAAGGGTACGGACCCAAAAAATCGATTAGGCTTGGATTTATTGGCTTTCGTGCGAGAAACATATAATTTCCACCTGTTGCTTTGTTAATAAAAAAGACAACTATTGCAATAACATTTAAAGCAGCAAATGCCTTCCAAATAGATGTGAAAGCCGGCCTACAATTCTCATACCAAATCATGTACAAGCTCGCTAGTATGATGGCGATATGTGCTAGAAAAAAATGAAAATAGCGATAATGTGGAAAATCATAAGCAAGCTCTGGTGTAAGCATTGCTTGTAGAGCACCACCAATGCCTAGGAAATACGTAATTTCAAATAAAAAAAACTTTCGTGTTAACAACATGATGATACTTAAAAACAATGAGATTGAGCATAGCTGAAATGGCAATGAATCTACTGGATCCCATACTCCCGTTTTCAAATACCATATGTAAAGAGATAGTTCGCTTGCTAATAAAAAGAAAGCTAAGGAATGAACTGACCTAGCCAAATGAGACATATATAAAACACCTATCCATATTAAATTTAACACTTTTTCATTAATTTGATA